>CAMPUN010000010.1 GCA_946997275.1 uncultured Porphyromonas sp. | reverse complement strand
CGAAGCCGAATCCCGAAAGCAACACAGCGATTCGCCTTTATGCAACAGTCTCAAGTAGTGCGTCACACGCTAGCTGCGTAAGTCACTAGCACAGCACAGTAATCACAGAGTCTCCACTTGGTGCATGCCAGGTGGAGACTCTTTTTTCTGACGACAACAGACAAGGCCACTAGAGATGGGTGCACTTGTCACCGATACCTCCGATACCTCCGATCACTCCGATCACTTCCGATACCTCCGATCACTTCCGATCACTCCGATACCTCCGATCACTCCGATCACTTCCGATACCTCCGATCACTCCGATCATTCCGATCACTCCGATCACTCCGATACCTCCGATCACCTCCGATCACTTCCGACACCTCCGATCCCTCCGATCCCTCTAACCTCTAATATCTAACCTCTAACCTCTAACCTCTTCTCTCCCCCCACGGAGGGGCAAAATAAAACTTCGGAAGAATCAAATGAAACTTCGGAAGAATCTATGGTCGGAAAAACAAAAAGTACAATCCGACAAAACAAAAAGTACAAATTGAGGCGTGGTAAATCGCCATCTAAACGAAGTGACAAAATGGCAACAGCCCTATCGCCCAAAAACATAGAGAGGGGTGCCGTGTGTGGCACTCCTCTCTCGTCTGTTGTCGTGAAGATCGTCTACTTGGGGACGATCTTCAACTCATATCCTAGGTAGTCGAGGTAACGCTCGACCGCCTTGATTCTGGCTGTCTGCTCGCCCGACTCGAAACGTGTGACGGCATTGCAACTGCTGAAGATGCCGTCCCGCATCACTCTGTACTTGCTCAGTCCTTGCTCCTCACGAATCTGTCCTGCCTTCTTTTGTATCTCCTCTGCGGTCATAATCTACTCGTCTACTGGTGCTGAATACACTTCTATTTCTGCGTCCTTGATCTTGATCGCTCTCGTAACCTTGATGCAAGGCTCCCCGTCTGATCCCTCCCCGATTACGTTGCCGTACACCCGATAGAGTTGTCTGTCGCATACGGTTAGGTAGGTGCCGAGTGCGTGCTGGGAGTGTATGTTGATCCAAACTTGCGTCTTGTCCTCGCTTAGCACAGCCTTGAAAACGCTTACCCCGTCCTCTGTGATGTCGTCTCGGTAGTTGTAAGATCTGCCGTCCTTGGGCATAGCTCCGAATCTTACGTATATCGCTGTTCCACGCTTCATAGCTTCCTTGCGAGCTATCGCTTTCTCCTCCTCTGCTCGCTCTGCCTCCTCATCGATGATTGAGCAGTGGAACGATGGATCTCCAGCTCTAGGTGACTGTTTCAAGTCCCCGCTAGCTAGCTTCTCTGCGAACGCTACTTGCATCGTGACGAACTCCTCTAGGAGGTCTTTCTTCTCGATCGTTAGCTTTCCTACAATGTTCGATATTTCCTCTAGAGCCTTGCTGGTGTACTCTACTTTCTCCGTTGTGCCGTCTGGTAGTTTTACAAATACGCAACCGTCAATTCTGATGAACTCGCCATCGCCTGTGTAAACTTTATGAGTTTCTACTGGGTACGCTGATATATGTCCTCTCATAGTCTTTGTGTTTTGCGGGGTATCTCTCCCCCCTTTGCTATCACAAAGATACGAAAACTTTTTTGTACTACCAAATTATTTGCCCATCTGATTATCTACATGGTAACAGACCTGTCGTCTAGATACAACGAGAGAGGGGGGCAGTGGAGTCCTCCTCTCTCTCTATTTAGTGGGTTGGTGTATCTACTGGGGTACTACCTCCAGCTTGTAGCCGAGGTAGTCTAGATAGCGCTCAATTGTTGTAATCTGAGCGGTCATAGTCGTTTCATTATTGGATTGCCTGACGTCTAGCCATCTCTGCGTCTAGCCGCTTGGAGAAGTCGCTGTACAGTTGTGCCTGAGCCTCTATTAAGCTGCAGAGGTTGCGCCTAGCTTCGTTTACTTGGTCGCACACATAGCCCCCGCCAAAGGGCGTCCCAGATATGTCGTAGTCCTTCATTTCTCGAGCTGAGCGGTGCAGGTTGATGCAGTAGTTGTTGGCCTGTCTACTGGTGACCATCAGCGTCTCAATGTCCATGTCCTCTAGCTTGTAGCCCTCTAGCTCTGCCTTGATCTCTTGTAGTGTCATACTATGTTTTGTTTCTTGGTTTTTAATCTGTTTCTAACTCAGGTGGGTATCCCTCCTTTGCTATGACAAATATACGAAAACTTTTTTGCCTACGCAAGTAATCACGCTCATTTAGAGGGAGATATATTGTTTAATGGCACAGGCGACGTGATACATCATTAGTGGCGGTACGGACATGCCACAGATGTAGTGCGGGGACTGCCCGCAGAAGTCGTAGTCTAGGGGGAATGAGGATATCTTGCAGACCTCCGCCTGGCTCAGGTAGCGGGGCTGTGAGAAGTGCATGAGGCAGTCAGACTTGCTTAGTAGGGTCGGGCAAACCTTGTCTGCGTACACGTACGCATGATTATAGCTACTCCTCTTATTGCGCAGTCTGACGCTAGCGTCTGCCTGCGTGCGATCTCCTACGGCTCTATGCTCCCATAGCCATCGAGCGATTGTAGACTTGATCTCTCGCCCCTGGTAGTCTGAGATCTCTTTGGCGGTCACTACTCGGCTGTTTGAATAGACATTTAGCGGCTGTTTAGTGGGTGCTAAATCCTCCCTAAATGCTATAAAAAACACTCTAGCGCGTCTCTGCGGTACGCCCATATACTGAGCGTCTAAGAGGACGTGTCGCACGTTGTAGCCCGCTGCGTTGAACTCCTTATATATACGGTCTACGTAACTTTTGGCAGATCCCATGAGTAGCCCTTTGACGTTTTCGGCGATTACGACCTTTGGCCTGAGCTTGCGGGCAAGTGCGATAAAGTCAAAGAATAGCGTGTCCAAGACTTGCTTGCACTGCCCCTCGCGGAAGTGCTTGCGCACGCCCCAAGAGCGCTCTCTCAGCCCCGATATCGAGAATGTCGAGCAGGGAGGCGACCCATCGAGGATGTCTAGATTGTATAGCTCTGGAGGCAGGTCATCACGCCTCACGAGAGTTTGTATGGGCTCCAAGTAAGTCAGTCTAGGAGCTAGGTTGCGCTGGTATACCTGCATCATGCGTGGGTCTATCTCGTTGCACCCGATGACGTCATAGCCAGCTAGCTGGTATCCCATCGAGCTGCCACCGCCACCGGAGAAGCAAGTAAATACGGTGCCAGACTTCTTCCGTGGGAGCTCTGAGAGCGTCCAATTATAGCTCTTATCGCACGACATACATTATATCGGTGTAGTGGTTATTGGCGTTGGTCGTGTTACGTCGTAGGTGCTTGGTCGCTCTGCTAAATGGATTCTGCGCCTTGAGAGTGCTCTCTGCCCACTCGAGTATAGGTACTAGGTCAGCTCTGGATGAAGTGAAGTATATGACCTGCTTGCCATTGAGATGTCCTAGCAGCTCTAGTGTGTCCTCCAGTCTCCAGCCAGTCTGGTATTGGTTGGTGTTGGTCGCTAGGTAGGGCGGGTCTGCGAGGTAGATGACCTTGGGGTCGTTGCCGAACTCGGTGATAAGGTGGCGGTAGTCGGCGTGTCTTACCTCTAGGCCTGCCAGATAATCTATAGCGGGTGCTATCGGAGTGGTCGGAATGCTATTGTATAGCGACCTGCCAGAGAGCGCATCGATGGAGTCGCAGTAGTGCATCGTGTATAGGAGCCAGGTGGATATGGTGGTGTAGTCTATGAGTAGACCGTCCTGCTGGCAGGCGTGTAGTACGTTGCAAATGCGGTGTGCGGTGGCTGGATCGATGCGCTTGGAGCGAGGGATGTGAGCCACTAGGGGGAGTAATCGCTGGCGTATAGTCTCGGTCTGAGGTATTAGAGCGAGTCTATCGGAGTAGTGGTCGTGATCGTTGTATAGGACACGAGCCGAGGGGTGTATATCCTTGCAGACTCTGCTGAGTAGCCCAGACCCCCCGAAGAGGTCTACGAAAGTAGAGTCTGACGGGTATTGAGCTATCTGCCGAGCGAATTGCTGGATGAAGAAACGCTTCTGCCCTTGGAATGGCAAGGGGGCTTGGGTGTAGGTTAAATGATAATTTGCCACGAAGAAAATGCGGTTAAGTTGCGTATTAGTTGTATCTTTGTGGCACTCTCACATCAATATATAATATAAGGTGCCTAGACACTGACGTGGATACATTGTATCCTTGTCGTGGTGTCTAGGCACCTTTGCTGTAGCAGGGATGTGAGAGTTACTGCTACGGAGATGAGGATTATTTAGGTAGCATCTACCCCGTTAGGGGTGGGTGCTACTTTTGCTGTGTAGTGGGGACTACTTGGGTGTGGAGGAGGCGGAGGAAGGGGTGGAGGCGACGACTGTTTTGACTTCGCCGGTGTTGGAGAAGGTTGCGTTGTAGGTGGCTTCTTCCTTTGCGGGGTGGGTCTCGTCGATGGAGTCAATAATGAATTCGCCCTCCTCGTAGGTGGCTCCTTGTGGTGCGTTGTCGCGGTAGCCGTAGCGTAGCTTGACGGGCTTGCCCGATTTATAGAGAGCGAATAGCTCGGAGGCGATGATGCCGTTGTCGTCTTTGCCGATCTTGACAAAGCCGTCTACGGTGATCGTGATCTCGAGGGAGTTGACGGACTTGGTCTTGTAGAGTGAGTTTGTGGTGTCTTTGTCGACGATCTCCTTTGAGTTCGACTTGCCGGCTATTTTATGGGACTTGGCTCCGAGTGTGGGGATCCATTTGCCGCCGTGCTCGATGAGGAGCGTGATGTCTGATCCGTTGAGGTAGGTAGTTGACATAATGAGTAGTAGTTTGAATAGTTAGTGAATGAGTCTTAGGAGTCGTGCTAGTCGATAGAGTGCGAGTAGTATGGCGATGGCTCCTGTGTAGGTGAGGGCTTGTTGCCACCAGTTGAGTCGGTGCACCTCTCGGACTACTTCGACGGGTACGGGTATCTCTGTGTGGATGGTGTCGTAGCTTGTGATGGTGTCTCGTGTGTGGGTGAGTCGTGTGCGATAGTGTACCTCTCGTAGGCGGACGGTGTCAGGTCTGTTGTAGATGATGACGCTGTCCTGTATGATGAGTGTGTCGCGGGTGTGGTGTAGTGCTGTGGAGGCTGTTGTGGTGGTTGTCTTGATGGGCACAGCCCGGCGCGGTGCGCAGGCTGTGAGGAGGGCAGTAAAAGGTAAAAGGTACAAGATATGGTGTATGGCTCTTACCAATGCGGGGGTCATGGCGTGGGGGCGTTGTGGTCTTCTTGAGGCTCGTCGGGGCGCTCGTCTGGACGGTCATCCTCTCTGTCTGAGAGCTCTTTGAGTAGCTGTGTGCGCTCTCGTATGAGCTCTTCATAGCTTGAGAGGAGCATCTCGAGTGTCTCCTTGTGGCTTGTGAGGTTGTCTTTTCGACGCTGTGAGCGGTTGAGGAGGAGGTTGACGAGTGAGGTGATGACGCCTCCAGAGATGAGTGCGGCGATGATTTCGGTTATGTTCATCATTTCGTGGCGTTGTAGGCTGATTCGATGCGTTGGAGCTCGGCTTTGATGTAGTTGACGGCTTGGAGGGTGGCGTCCATCTGCTTGCGCAGGTGGCGTGTCTGTAGCCAATAGCATAGGAGGTAGCCGAAGGCTGATCCTAGCAGGAAGAAGAGGGCATTGCAGAGGAGTTGCATGGGAGTTAGAGATTAGAGGTTAGAGATTAGATATTAGATATTAGAGGAGCTTGTAGGCGGCTTGCCAGGTCTCTTGTGGGACGCTCTTGCCGTGCTCGACGATGGTCATGGCGGCGGCTAGTGAGATGAGGGTCTCTTGGTTGGCGGTAATGGGCTCGTTGGGACTGATGCCGAGTGTCTTGGCGACGGCGCGGATGTAGGCTTCGGTGTTGTTTTCCTCGGGGGGTGCCCATCGAGCGATGATCTTGCGTATGGTATTGCAGCGGTGGGTGATGATGTACCTGCGTAGCTGCTTGAGCATAGCGCGACAGCCTAGCTCGAGGGTCGCAAAGTGACAGAAGGGAGAGCCTGGCGGGGTGATCTCTCCTTGCCACTTCTTTCGCCAGGGGCGTATGTTGCCGGGGTTGTTGCGTTTGATGGTCATGGCATTCGGAATTAGAGGTTAGAGATTAGAGGTTAGAGGGCGAAAGTCTCACTTCTAACCTCTAATCTCTAGCGAAGCTACATTGCTAACTATTAGCTACTAGGCTCATGACGCCGACCTCGTCGGAGCGCATCTTGGCGCCTCCAGCACGTAGGAGGAATGAGAGGACGCTGCCGTAGTAGGTGGCTGAGTCGGGGTTGTCAAAGAGCTTGACGTCGCCCAGCGCACGGCTTACGTACTTGTCGTGCCAGGCTAGTCCGAGTGCACCCTTGAGTGCGTAGCGCGGCTCCAAGAAGTCAAATCCGTAGAGACTGCCTACGACACCCTTGGATGCGTCGGCACAGGCTAGGAAGGCGCTGGACTGATTGTTGGTGAGGGACTCGAGCAGGTCGCTGTAAGCGTCTGCGCTGAGGAGTACGACGCGCCCGAGCTGGGGAAGCTTAGCCTTATTAAAGGCTCTCTGTAGCTGGGCTATGTCGCTAGCGGTGACCTTGGTGGTGACCTTCTGCTGAGCATCTGCCTTGGTGGGCATCCACTGCGAGAGGATGTACTCGGCGACGGTCTCGTGGAGGTTGGCACGATCCATGGCGAGAACACTGTTGCGTTTGTCGTAGGATAGCTCTACGGTCTCGGCGTGGTCGATGAGGATGGGGTCTGTGGTGAACTCGTGGAGCTCGTACGAGAGGTCTACGTCGGTGCGCTTGCTGATCTCAGCTGGCAGGGTGGCACGATCCATCTTTACGTTGCTGGGAGCGCCTGCGTTGGGGACGTGGACGACTTTGTTGTCGACAAAGTCTGAGTGGTCTACGGAGCGGGCCAGGAAGCTGTTGTCAGCGAAGAGCCCGTCGACGATGGAGTTAATCCATACTTCTGTGAGGAGTGGCATGGGGTTAGGAATTAGAGGTTAGAATTTAGAGGTTAGATATCTGCTGTTTCCGAAGCGCTGGCTAAACTTCTTGGCGAAGAGCTCGGGGTCGTCGGCGCGTAGCTGTGCGAGTAGTCCCTTGCGGTCTAGCGTGTCCCAGTCGTCGTCATAGCGCCCAGGCTGAGCCTTGCTGGTGAGCAGGCTGGCGAGTGACTGCGGTGCGGGGATAGCGTCTAGGATGTTGCTGCATAGCTCGGGGTCGGTGGCGTAGAGCTGGGCAAAGGACTCGCGCCGTGAGGCGTCTATCTTGCCTGCGTCGATGGCTGACTGGATGAGCGCCTCGCCTGCCTCGTGGTGCAGGTCGGTGAGCTCTTTCTGTAGCTTGTCGCGCTCGGCGGTGAGCTGAGTGATCGCCTGGTGGATGTCGCTGAGGGTGGCGCTGTCACCTAGCCCTAGCAGGGCGAGCGTCTGAGGCGTGAGGGGATTGGGGGTTGGGGTTGGCATGGTGTAGTTAGATTTGAGTTGGACGATATGCTGTCTAGCCTCCTCGTCAGAGAGGGCTGTGCCTTGCTGGCTGTATAGCTTGACGGCACTGGGATTGGACGGTAGTGTGACGAGCGAGACCTCTAGGAGCTCCCAGTCTGTGACGGTGTCGCCCTCGGGGGCAAACTCCATGTCACGTATGTAGAGCCCTGGTGATACGCCACGGAGGGAGCCGTTGGTCGCTTTCTCCTTGACGGCCTGGCTGTCGGGGTCTGCATCAAACTCGAAGGTGCCGATCAGGCGAGTGCCCTCGATGCGCAGACCAGTGCAGTGACCTACGATCTGGTCTGTGTCGTGCTGGTGTAGGAGGAGGGGGTTCTTGTCGTAGCGTGTGTGGTCTAGACCGCTGTTGAGTAGTCTCCAGCCACGATCGTTGATGACCGCCTCGTCGTTGATGATTAGTTCTAGCATGGGGTGGGTGTGATTTCTGAGTGCAAAGGTCGGGCAGTGTGTGTGCACTCGCAAGCTATTGTAAACAAGAGTAGTAAGTGGTTGGTATGTAGATAGTGTGAAGCTTAACTTTGCACTTAGAATTAACAATCCAAAGTACTAACCAATGGACAAGAAGACAACGAAGTCAACACCGACGGCTCCTGAGGAGATTACCATCCAGGGGCAGCGCTATCCCGTGATCATCACGATGGGCGCATTCTTAGAGTACCACCGCATCACAGGTCGCGAGGCTACGGACATCACGAGCGACAATCTGAGCGACACGCTGGTGCTCCTGCACGCTATCCTCAAGAGTGGTCAGCGTCGTGGCGGTTACACCTATCCGTACGAGACGGTGGACGATCTAGCCTGCGACCTGACGCCCGATGAAATGGCAGCTATACGCCTAGCATGATCCTAGAGGCTCTCGCTTGTGCTGTCGTCGATGTGGGTCTGTCGCCAGAAGCCTTTGGCGAGCTCACGATGAGCGAGTGGCAGGCTATCGTCGAGCGGTACGAGGCGAGCTGGACGCGGGACTATCGCACCACGTGGGAGCAGACGCGCACGCTCGTGTACGCTGCACTGGCACCGCATCTCAAGGAGGGCGTAACGCTCCGCGAGGTGATGCCCTTACCGTGGGACGAGGCTCCGCCAAAGCCCCAACTGCCGACCGCCGAAGAGCGAGCCGAGATGCTACGGAAGTACAGCTAAGCAATCCCTCACGGCTATCTATAGATTACCGGTCGGCTATCTATAGATTCCCCACACACGGAGCCCTCACAGCCCAGCAACCCACCTACGCCTCCCAGCAATGGAGGCGGTGAAGAGCAGACGGGCATGTAGCTTCGCTAGATACTAGACTTTAGAGGTTAGATGTTAGCGCAGGGGTTTTCTTAAGACTGTTCATTTTCCTCCTGCCCTAACCTCTCTAACCTCTAATTTCTCATTTCTAACCTCTAACATCTAACCTCTAAAGACACATCCGTGCGACCTAAAGATCCCGACAAGTACGAGCTCGCCATGCGGCTCTACATCCAGGAGCGCATACCGCTCAAGGAGATTGCTCGGCGTCTGGGGACTACTCCTCAGACGCTGACCAGATGGAAGCAGCGGGGCGCCTGGGCGGAGAAGCGTCAAGCGACGATGCTCTCGCCTCGTGCGCTCTACCAGAAGCTCTTAGGACAGCTAGACATCCTCATCGACGAGGGTGACCCTGCGGGCAATGCTGACGCCATCTCTAAGATTTGCAAGCAGGTCAAGGAGCTGCAGAAGGGCATCACCGTCGATGACGTCATACTAGCCTTCAGCGACTTCGGAGACTGGATCATGCAAAACGCTGGCACGCTCAAACTCGACGAAGCCTTCTTCCAGCGCCTCACCTCCCTCCAAGACTCCTACCTCCACCACCTCATAGCCACTGACAATCCACTAGACAATTAGCTTTTAGCCAACAGCCAAGAGCTAATAGCCAACAGCCTCCAAAACGATGAAGCGAGTAAATAAGCAGCTCCTCGACCGCTGGCAAGATCGTGTCAGCCAGATCACCAGCCACGGCTTCGCCTTTAGCGAGAGCGAGGCAGACCGTGACGCTCGCATAGCACGCGCTAAGCGTGACTACGCCTTCTTTGTGGCGACCTACTTCCCCCATTTGGCGAGCAAGCCCACAGCGCCTTTTCAGATCGAGGCGGCACGCTGGATAGCTAGCGAGGAGCGGGCAAGAGCGCTCTTTGAGTGGGCTCGTGGACATGCTAAGTCTTCCCACCTGGGCTGTCTCATACCGCTCTGGCTACTGGCTAGAGGCGAGGGAGCCTTCCGGCACATGGTGGTCGTCTCCAAGAGCGAGGAGGCAGCCACGGCGCTCCTAGGTGACCTGCAGGCGGAGCTTTCGAGCAATGACGCCTACAAGCGAGACTTTGGCCTGCGCACAGACCCAGGAGCGGAGTGGCAGACGGGGCGCTTCTCGACGTCTGACGGCACCTCCTTCGTGGCGCTCGGGCGGGGGCAGTCGCCTCGTGGCCTGAAGAAGCGTGGACAGCGACCCGACTACATCCTCATAGACGATATCGACGACGACGCGCTATGCCGTAATGAGGCGCGTGTGCGCCAAGCTTACGAGTGGATGATGACGGCACTCTTTGGCGCTATGGCGGCTGGTCGTGGACGCTTTATCATGGTGGGCAACCGCATTGGCAAAAAGAGCATACTAGCCACCTTTGCTCAGACCAAGGGCATACACCACAGCGTGGTCAACATACTAGACAAGGAGGGTCGGCCCTCGTGGGCGGACAACTACTCTCTCGCTGAGATCCGCGAGCTGCGCCAGACGATGGGCGAGCGAAACTTTCAGAAAGAGTATATGAATAACCCGGTGACCGAGGGGAGCGTCTTCAAGCGTGACTGGATACGCTACGGCAAGCCCCTGCGTCTGCGTGAGTACCGCCACATAGTGGCTTACACCGACCCCTCCTTCAAAGCGACCTCCAAGAACGACTACAAGGCGACCGTCGTCGTCGGCAAGACGCACGAGGGCTACTACCACATACTCCGCTGCTATGCAGCTCAGACGAGCGTCTCAGAGATGGTCGCCTGGCACTACGACATAGACAACTACATCGACGGGCGTGTACCCATACGCTACTACATGGAGGCTAACTTCATTCAAGATCTCCTCCTCGATGAGTTCCAAAAGGAGGGCGCCGCACGGGGAGGACGGCAGATTCCGATCACCCCAGACAAGCGCAAGAAGCCCGACAAGTTTAGCCGTATAGAGGCGATGCAGCCGCTCTTTGAGCGTGGCTTCGTCACCATCTGCGACCGCTCCACCGGCATGGACACCCTCATTGATCAGCTCCTCTCTATCGAGCCAGGCAGTCGCATACACGACGATGCACCCGACGCCCTCGAGGGAGCTATCTGGATGCTCAACCGTGGAGGCGGTGCGACCAACTACTACATACCCACCTCACCCACACGACACTACTGATGAACGAAATCTATAGCATAGAGGTCAAGGCGGACATAGCCAAGGCTGTCGTCGTCCTCAACCAGCTAGGCGCCAAGATACAAGAGACCCTAGACAAAGCGCAGGAACCCCACAAGGTGCCTCTCGACACGAGCAAGGCGCAGGAATCCGTCAACCAGCTAGACGACAAGCTAGAAGAGGCAGGACAAGAGGCACAGCAGACGGGCGAAAAGGGCTCACAAGGCTTTGACGCCATAGATAAGTCCATACGCAACATTGAGCTGACCAGCCTTATCCAGCAGGTGCAGATGGTGGGCGAGACATTTGGGCAGCTCGCTGCGCCAGCTGTGGACTTTGAGCAGTCCATCGCTGACCTCTCCGCCATCACGGGCTCCGTAGGCGACGAGCTAGAGGATCTCAAGCAGACCGCACGAGAGGTGGGCAAGGCTAGTGGACTAGGCGCGAGCGAGTCGGCCAATGCCTTTGCCATCCTCGCAGGTCAGATCGACGTCCCCATCGAGTCGCTGAAGGTTTTGCAGCGTGAGACCATCACGCTAGCTCAGGCAGGTGCCCTGCCTCTAGAGGACGCTGCCAACGCTGTGGCGGGTACGATCAATCAGTTTGGCATGGAGGCGTCCGAGGCATCTCGTGTCGTCAACGTCCTCGCAGCTGGTTCGCGGGCTGGTGGTGCTGAGGTGGTCGACCTCTCCGAGAGCTTTAAAGTAGCTGGTGCAGCTGCTAATGCGGCGGGCATCTCCATCGAGGAGACCGCTGGCGCCATTGAGATTTTGGCACAGAACAACACCAAGGGAGCCGAGGCTGGTACCGCTATGCGCAACATGATCGTTGCCATGCAGACGAGGCTAGGCATCGATGTCTCTAAGACCGGCTTCGCAGGCGGTCTGAGGATTATCCAGCAGGAGCTAGACCAGCTCCAGAGCCCCGTAGAGCGTACCACCTTCCTCGCTAAGGCTTTCGGGCGGGAAAACATGGTGGCAGCGCAGTTCCTGATCTCCAACGCTGACGCTGTCGAGG
>CAMPUN010000009.1 GCA_946997275.1 uncultured Porphyromonas sp. | reverse complement strand
CCAATGCTAAGCTCGTCATCACGCTCAGCGACGGCAAGAGCTACAGCTACACCTTCGCTAGCCTCGCTCTCCAGTCTGGCAAGAACCACAAGTTCAACGTCACCCTCGCATCTGGCGCCATCACAGTAGATCAGGTCAATGGTCAGATCACCGACTGGGACGTAGTAGATGAGGGCACCGTCACCGTGGATCCCGACAACACAGGTGGCGTAACACCTCCTCCTACGCCACAGCCCACTACCGGTGAGCTACTCTTCCCCGGTGCTGACTTCGAGGACTTCGCTGCCTTCACGGGTACGCTAATGAAGAAGCTGCAACCCTATGCTACTGAAGCTACTGGTGCTGGTCGCAACGGCAGTACAGCTCTTCACATCAATGGTACGCCTAAAGGCAATGACTATGTCTTTACCGCTATGAATAAGGAGGGCAAAGACTTCTCTGGCAAGACCAAGATCTCATTCTACATGAAGGGTACAGCTGCTGGTAGGAGCATCTCTATCAATCTATTCCCTGCCGATAAGTCACAGCCAGGACTATCTGTTCAGAGTAATGGTGACGCATACTACGTCTATAATCTGGGTGACGTAAGTAGTGATGTTACCATTCAGGCAGCCACTGCTAATGCACAAGGGCAGATTTGGAACAGTTACAGTGGTTCTATTAACGCTGCTGACTGGGTTAAGGTAACGCTCGATATCAGTGGTAAGGCACTAGCTAAGAGTGGTAAACTCTTTGCATTCAAGGTGGGTAAGGGTGTCGCTTGGAACCTGTACCTTGACGACTTTACGATCGAGTAATCAGTCACAGCAGCGAGCCTCCGTCGCCTAGCGCGAGAGGCAGCCCGCTAACAAATAAACGTAGGGACGTACGGCATTGCGCTGTATGTCCCTACGTTCGTTTTATCCCGAGGAAATCGGAAAGCGCCACGGAGCAAACGAAAATTCCCCACGGAGTCGGGATATAAAAGTTCGGAAGAATGAAATGAAACTTCGGAAGAGTGAAATCAAAGTTCCGAAGAATTCCTTCGCTCCTCGCTGGATAATCCACGATCTCCACCGAGGAATTGGTCGACTCCCTCGATAGTGCCGTCGGTGAGGTCAACTCGTATCATGCGTCAATCCTGGTTAGACCTCATTGTCATCTAGGTGAAAATCCATTTTCATAGGGGAGAAAATCCATTTTCATAGGGATGAAACGATTCGTTTAGCGGGAATTTAACCTCCGTTCAGCGGTTAATTCGTATCTTAGCAACGCAGAGAGGGTTATCCTCAGCGCCACTCGTCACGTGACTACCGAGCTGCCGCTGGTCGGGAGTAGGGGAGTGGTGGCACCGTTACCTCCAAGTAATTTACTATCTATGAGTTATCTCAAGTTTGACCGCACGACGCTTTCTAACCTAGACCGATCGCTACAGCTGGAGCATATACGCTCTAACCGTGGTGGCGCCTTCAACTGTACGACCCTCGTGGGGTGCAACACGCGCAAGTATCACGGTCTGCTCGTGGTGCCACTGCCTCACCTGAGCCGTCACAATCATATCCTCCTCTCGTCGCTAGACGCTACGGTGATACAGCATGGGGCGGAGTTTAACCTCGGGGTGCATCTCTACGGCGATGGCACGGTCTATCCCAATGGGCACAAGTACATACGAGAGTACAACATAGACAAGATGCCCTGCACGATATACCGTGTGGGCGGGGTGGTCCTACAGCGGGAGTCGATCTTCTGCCACTACAAGAATCAGGTGATTATCAAGTTTACGCTCCTCGACAGCCATAGCGAGACCACGCTGCGGTTGCGCCCGGTGGTCGCCTTTAGGGATGTGATCCTCCTATCGCATGAGAACGATACCGCCGACACGACCGTCCACCCCGTCGGCACGACGGGTGTGCGCACCTGTCTCTATGAGGGGTACCCCGATCTATACATGCAGGTGGATGCCCCCTCGCATTGGGTCGATGAGGGGTACTGGATCAAGAATCTGCACTATCCTAAGGAGCAGATACGAGGGTACGAAAGCTGCGAAGACCTCTATTCGCCTGGCTACTTCGAGATGGATCTGCGCAATGGTGAGTCGGTCTACTTCACCGCACAGCTAGAGGAGGTGGACGTGACTACGTTGCCCGCGCTCTTTGACTCAGAGGTGGCGCATCGCAAGGCGCGGGTAGATCTGCAGAGCTGTCTGCGCAACGCTTGTAGCCAGTTTTACTATAAGCCAGAATCCAATAGACACTACATCCTAGCGGGCTTCCCCTGGTATGGGGTTCGAGCGAGGGACGAGATGGTCGCTTTGCCTGGTTGCTCGATCTACAGCGAACATCCGGAGCGCTTTCACAATGTGATGAGTACCTTCATACGGAGCAGCATCAACTTCATCCAGCAGATAGCGCTCCCGCTAGATATGGAGGGGGTGCGCGACCCCGACGTGGGGCTCTGGGCGATACGTGCTATACAGCTCTTCCTCGCTGAGTATCCGGACGACAGCCACCGCTCCTTCTACCTAGACTTCGTGGGGCGCATCATCGACTACTACCTGAGCGACCGCCACCCGATCCTGCGCATCGAGCCTAATGGACTGCTCTATGCCGAGGGGAGCGGCACGCCTCCAGTCACCTGGATGGACTCAACGATAGCGGGGCAAGCGGTCGTGCCACGGCGGGGCTATCTGGTGGAGGTCAACGGCTTGTGGTACAATGCCCTCTGCTTCTACCGTGAGGCTCGTGGTGTGGGCTTTCCCGAGGAGCTCGCGGGCGTGATCGAGCGCTTAGAACCAGCCTTCGAGCAGACCTTTGTCAATCCCTATGGCTACCTGTATGACTACGTGACCAAGGAGGGGTATCGTGAGCGGGCTGTCCGTCCCGATATGCTGATAGCTATCTCGCTACCGTTCTGCCCGCTGAGCCGAGCTAAGCAGCGACAAGTGCTAGGGATCGTGACCTCTGAGCTACTCACACCAAAGGGTATTCGCTCGCTGAGCCCCCGCAGTGAGGGTTATGTGGAGCAGTGCAGCGGGCTTCAGGAGCAGCGTGAGCATGCTTACTACAATGGCTCCGCTTGGCCGTGGCTACTGGGTGCCTACACGGATGCCTATCTGAAGATCAATGGTCGTAGCGGTGTGACCCACCTGGCGCGCCTGCTCGGGGATATACAGGATGAGCTACAGCATCACGGCATCTCGACACTGAGCGAACTGTACGATGGCAACCCGCCCTACGATAGTCACGGCGGTATCTCCTTTGCGATGAGCTGTGCGGAGGTCTTGCGCGCCTTGGTGACCCTCGAGCGGTACAACAGCGAGGAGACCCCTCTGGCCAACTACCTATACTATACAACCAGCAACGAAGAGCGTCCTACAAGATGAGAGTATTGATGTACGGGTGGGAGTTTCCCCCACACATTTCGGGAGGGCTAGGCACGGCTAGCTATGGCTTGACCAATGGTATGGCCGAGCAGAGCGATATGGATATAACCTTTGTCGTGCCTAAGCTGTATGGCGATGAGGACACTTCGCACATTACGCTGGTTGGCGCTGACCGCACGCCGATCGTTTACCATGATCATAGTGCCGAGTACCTGCGTTCACGGCTACACAATGAGGCGGAGGTGAGCTTTTACCAAGCTGCGAGAGAGCATATCTACGATGACTTCCGCTATCGCTGTCCCAATGACTTGGGCTGTCTAGAGTTTAGCGGAGCTTACCCAGACAACCTGCTGGAGGAGATCAACAATTACTCGATCGTGGCGGGTGTCATAGCGCGGACGGTGCCGTGCGACATCATTCACTCGCACGACTGGCTCACCTACCCGGCGGGGATCCATACGAAGATGGTGACGGGGCGGCCACTGGTGATCCATGTGCATGCGACCGACTTTGACCGCAGTCGTGGTAATGTCAATCCGCAGGTCTATGCGATCGAGCGGCAGGGGATGGACTACGCAGACGCTATCGTCTGTGTGAGCAACCTGACCCGACGAACTGTCATCGACAAGTATGGTCAGAGCCCCGACAAAGTCTTTACCGTCCACAATGCTGTCGAGCCGCTTAGTCCTGAGCTATTAGCTTTGCCCAATAAGCAGCATACGGGCGACAAGGTGATTACCTTCCTGGGGCGCATCACCATGCAAAAGGGACCTGAGTACTTCGTCGAGGCAGCCCACAAGGTGCTACAGCATACCGACGGCATTCGCTTTGTGATGGCGGGCAATGGCGATATGATGGACAAGATGATCGACCTCGTGGCTCGTAAGCGTATAGCCGACCGCTTTCACTTCACGGGCTTCCTGCGAGGACAGCAGGTCTATGAGATGCTGCGCTCGAGTGATGTCTACGTGATGCCCTCTGTATCGGAGCCTTTTGGCATCTCACCGCTAGAAGCTATGCAGTGTGGCGTGCCGAGCATTATCTCCAAGCAGAGTGGCTGTGCCGAGATCCTGCGCTACGCGATCAAGACTGACTACTGGGACGTGGACGCTATGGCCGACGCTATGCACGCCCTCGTCACCTATCCGACGCTCCACGAGCATCTCAAGCAAAAGGGTATCGAGGAGGTCAACAACATCGTCTGGAGCAAAGCTGGACTGCGCCTCAGAGCTATCTACGACAGGCTTGTATAAACATTTAGACTTCTCCACCTTCCTATGATACAGATTATACTTCACTTCTACCTACACCAACCGTTTAGGCTCAAGAGCTACCCATTCTTCAATATCGGTAGCGACCACTACTATTACGACGACTTTGCCAATGAGGAGATACTGCGTCAAGTGGTAGACCGCTCCTATAGACCAGCCCTCGAACTGATCGAGCAATTGATCGAGGCGCATCCCGACTTTAGAGTTGCTCTCACGCTCTCAGGCTCGGTGCTGACGCAGATGGAGCTGCATACGCCAGACATGATCCAGCTGCTCAAGCGACTGGTCAAGAGTGGGCGCATCGAGATACTTGGCGAACCGATCTCGCACGGGCTCTGCGGGCTGTACGATGAGGAGGAGTATGCGAACCAATTGCGCATGTACCGTACCCGTATCAGTTCGCTCCTTGGGGTCTCTCCCGTGACGCTCTCCAATCCTGAACTAATCTACAGCGACCGCATCGCACAGGTAGCCCATAGCCAAGGGTACAAAGCAATCGTCACCGAGGGCGCCAAGCACCTCCTAGCGTGGAAGAGTCCTAACTACCTGTACAACGCAACGACCGATGGAGTGTCCCTCCTGATGCGTCACGCAGAGCTCTCCGATGCGATCGCCCACGACTTCGCACGGTACGATAGTCCGCTCTATCCCTACACGACGGAGCGCTTCTTTGCGACGCTGGAGGCTGAGCAGGGCGACTATGCTTTGGTCTCTCTGCCACTGGAGACGCTCGGATCGGTCTGGAGCCGTGAGACGGGCATCTTTGAGTTCCTCCGAGCTCTTCCCGAGCAGGGCTATAAGCGTGGCTTTACTTTTACCACGCCCCAAGAGATTGCTACGCACTGCACCCCGCAAGACACCATCCAGGCGACCTATCCGGTGAGCCGTATGGGCGAAGAGCGAGACACCTCGCTATGGACGGGCAATGAGCTACAGCAATGTGTCATACAGAAGCTCGAGGAGTGGGGCGAGCGCATCCGTCTCTCACGAGACCAGCGACTACTGGAGGACTGGATCAACTTGCAGGGCTCCGATCACCTCTTCTATATGACCACTAAGTTGGGCGGTCCGGGGGCTTTCTCGCCATACGAGACGCCTTATGCCGCTTTTACCAACTATATGAACGTCCTGAGCGACTTCCTCCTCCGTGTCTCTGCCGAGTACCCCACCTCTATGGGCAATGAAGAGCTCAGCGCGCTCCTGCAGACGATCGAAAATCAAAACAAAAAGATAGCTCAGCTGGAAGATCAGCTGGCTAAGTAAACCAAATCAAACCAACCCGACCCGACTGACTCCTTATATATGACCGCAAACACGCCTCAGGCGACAGCACTGCTAAGTAACCTCTTTACCGCTCCTCAGACTCCGTACGGGAGCTTCCCCTTTGACCAGTTCTTTGACCTCTCCTCCGCCTCCGCCATAGAGCAGACGATGGGGACCTTCCGCACAGCTATGCAGGAGGCGATCATGCTGCATCGTGCAGAGATCGATGCAATCACGGCACAGCGTGAGCCAGCCACCTTTGACAATACGATTCGTCGCTTCGAGGAGAGTGGGGAGGCGCTGGAGGCGGTCACGGCAGCCTTTTACAATCTGCTCTCAGCCTACTCGTGTCCCGAGATGATGCAACTCTCGGAGACCTTCTCGGACTGGCTCAGCAAGCTGTCGACGGATACGCTGCTCAACGAGGCGCTCTTCGCCCGCATTCGCTCTGTCTATGACCAGCGGAAGGAGCTGCACCTGGACGAGATCGACCTGCGCCTCCTGACCGAGAGCTACGAAGGCTTTGCGGATAACGGTGCTCTACTCGTAGGTGCCGAGCGGGAGCGCTTTAGAGAGATCAATGAGCAGCTCAGTCAGTTGACCACACGCTTTGCGCAAAACAAACTTTGCGACGAGGAGTCCTGGACACTCTTCGTACCTGCTGACGAAAGCGACCGCCTACGTCGCTTGCCTCAGCAGATACTAGACGATGCCCGGGAGAAAGCGCGCACCGCCTCCGAGGCGCATGGCGAGGGCTATCTCTTTGACCTCTCGGCTCCGCATGTGGGCGCCATCATGAAGCATTGTGCCGACAGAGATCTGCGCTACAAGATGTACCTAGGACGGGGCAGCGTGGGCAATCGTGACAACGAGCAGAACAATCGCCAGATCGTTCGTCAGATATCTACGCTTCGTGGCGAGCTGGCACGGTTACTCGGACACCCCGACTATGCGACCTACCGCCTCAAGCATCGTATGTGCAACACTCCCGAGCAGGTGGAGCAGCTCCTCGACGACCTGACGAAGTATTACCGACAGACCGCTCTTGATGAGTTGGACGAGCTGGACCGTGAGGCGGGCTTTGAGCTAGAGTCGTGGGACCTCTCCTATTATATGGAGCGGCATAGCGAGCAGACCTTTGGGGTCAAGGAGGAGGAGCTACGTCCCTACTTCCCGCTCTCGCAGGTCATCTCGGGAGTCTTCGCCATTGCCACACGGCTCTACGGCATCACCTTCGCACCCGCAGAGGAGGTCGCCGTCTACCATCCCGACGTGCGCCCTTACCAAGTGCTAGACCGTGACGGAGCGCATCTCGGACTCCTCTACCTAGACTTCTTCCCCCGCAAGGGCAAGCGCAGCGGTGCCTGGATGAACAACCTACGGGAGTGGACGCCCACGCAGCGCCCCCATATCCTCCTCGTGATGAACTTCACCCCGCCGACGGCTGGCCAGGAGGCCATGCTCACGCTCTCGGAGGTGCATACGCTCCTCCACGAGTTCGGACACTCACTCCACGGCTTGCTCACGCAGACGCGCTACAGCTCCATGTCGGGGACCAATGTGGAGCGTGACTTTGTGGAGCTCCCGAGTCAGTTTATGGAAAACTATCTCCTCCAGCCCGAGGTGGTCACCGAACTGCTCTCGAGGCACTATCAGACGGGCGAACCGCTCCCCGCAAACCTCCTCAACAAAGCGATCCAAGCGACCCAGTACCCCGTCGGTTACAGCACCATCCGACAGGTTATCTTTGGCAAGCTGGATATGGCTTACCACACCTTAGTCGAGGGCGAGAGCCTACCCGACGACCTCTACACCTACGAGCGGGAGACTCTCCGAGGCACGACCCTGCGAGACAGAGAGCGTGACCCAGAGCACCCGAAGCATATCGTCGCCACCGCCTTCAGTCACATCTTTGCGGGAGGTTACGCCGCTGGTTACTACGGATATAAGTGGAGCGAGATGCTCGCTACGGACGCCTTCGAGCGCTTTAGCGAGGAGGGTATCTTCTCTCCGACGGTCGCTGCCGACTTCCGGCATCAGATCTTGGAGCGGGGAGACGAGCTTGACCCGATGGAGCTCTACGTACGGTTCCGAGGGCGCAAGCCTACGCTCGCTGCGATGCTCAAGCGCGACGGCATTACAGCTAACTAAAGGAGAAAAGCTATGCGCCTTCGCTGGATCTGGTTCGTACTCCTCTTAAGCTTGCTCAGCCGTTGGTCCGTCGTGGGGCAGTGGCAGGCGCATTTTGCCGATAGCGTGGCGCTCTCGCCCACGGTGTGGCAAGGAACGCTCGACAAGTTTCGCTGTGATCCCATCAGAGGGCTACAGCTCAACGACAGCAAGGCTAGTGGCACGACCAACTACGCCTACATCAAGGCGTACGTGCCTACCAGCAAGCAGATGACTTGGCATGGCAAGGTACGACTGGACTACACCCCGACGAAGAGCAACAATGTGAAGTTCCCGCTCTACTGCTACGAGCCTCTAGGTGACGGCACCTTCAACTATGTGGTGCTCAAGATGGAAGACAACCAATGCTTGCGTCTCGCTGAGAGCCGTCTTGCGCTACAAGAGAGTGGTCAGGTGAAGACGCTCTCGACCCACGAGCTCTTGACCTACAACTACTTTGAGGAGATGCGCCAAGAGGGTGGGGTGGTCGACTTTGTCCTGCAGTACGACCCGACAGCTGAAGCGCGCTGGTCCCTGTGGGTCAGGCATCGAGACAGTGACCTCTATAAGTCTGTGGGAAGCGCTGGTAGCACGAAGCCTTTAGCTAGCCACTACAAACGATACTCGCTCTTCTTCGCTTGCGAGTATAGCAAGTCCCGGGCGCAGCACAGTTCGCTGGAGTTCCTAGACATTTACCCTGCATTGGTCTCGCCTGATGAGCTACTCGGCGAGCGCAACGTGGTACCAGCGAAAGACTTCTACAAGTCGTTTGACCAGAGAGACCCGCATACGGTCGAAGTGCTTTGCGCCGAACCGGCCGACCTCTCTACGGCGACCATTGCCGTGGCGCCTTCGTGGGGCCAGCTCGCCACTTCTGTTGAGGGCAAGAGCATCTATATAAGGAGTGAGGTGGCGATACTTGAGGGTGAGTATGCGGTCTCCCTCCGAGGCGTACGCACTGCCAGCGGCCTCAAGGTGGAGAATGCGATCTACAGGATAGCCGTCGAGTATGACCAGCCAAACCCTCCGAGAGACCCATTGGCACTCACCTTTAGCGAGTTTATGGCAAACCCGCTCTCGGGCGCCTCTGAGTATATCGAGTTGCACAACCCCACTGGTCAAACGCTCGACGCTAGTGGCTACTCGGTCGGTGTATGGCGACAGGGCAAGGTGTCCACTTGGTATCCGCTGAGTAGTCGCTCCTGCCAGATTCCAGCGGGCGGGTACCACGCCTTCACCACTTCGGTAGAGGGGATCACCGCTTTCTATGAGGCGTCGCGCGATAGCCTGACTCAGAGTGCGAGCTTGCCACAGCTTGCCAATAATGGCTTCACCATTGAGCTGCTCCGCCATGCCGACTCGACGGTCGTGGAGACCTTTCGCTATGATCCAGCCCTCCTGGGTAAACTACGCAGTCAGCGTGGCGTAGCCCTCGAGCGATACATCTCACCTACGGGCGATAAGCGCCAAGAGTTTTGGGGCGCTGCCACCCAGTCGGCACACTACGCTACGCCTGGCCAGCGCAATAGCATTCGCCCCTCGGGCGGTTCGCCTAGTGACACGACCCACGCCAGCGCTCTGCTGCCGCTCTACATTACCGAGATTATGGCTCGTCCTACGGTCGACGGCTCCGAGTACATCGAGCTCTACAACCCCCACGACACAACGGTCAATACTGACCACCTCGGACTGGTCATCGCACGCTCCGGTCACCCCTCCAAGGTCTATCCGCTCCCGCCACACCCCACGGGTGGCATCCCCCCGCGTGGCTATTTGGCGCTTACCCCGAGCACGCACCCGCTGGAGCGGCTTTACTATGCACAGCCTGACAGCCTGCTTCTCTTCCCCGAGATGCCTCAGCTCCCTGATAGCGAGTGCGCTATACGGCTCGTTCAGTTGGCAAACGATAGCATCGTCGAGGAGGTTTACTACGATATCAAGACCTTCCCCAAAGCTCTGCAAAAGGTCAAAGGCGTGGCCCAGGAACGCATCATCCCTGACAAGCAACCGCAAGACTTGAGCAACTGGACGGCTGCCGAGGCGTGGGCTAACTACGGGACGCCTGGTCGGCAAAACAGTGTCTACGGGCGCTTCTCAGCTTCTGGCGAAAGCCTCGACCTGCCGAAGCAACGCACGCTCTTATCGCTACCACAGCTCGCCCGACTGGTGCTGCAGGAGATCTCAGACGGTGAGACCACCTGCACAGCAACGCTATACGCCGTGGCGGGCTATCCGCTCGCTCAGTATGACAACGCCAGCACGGAGACCCTTTGCCGAGCCATCGTAGAGCGACAGAGCCTGGCGGAGCTCTTGCCCGTGACCTACGCTACGCGCGCCATCCTCCTCGTGGAGCTCCGCCATCCCGACCGCAAGCGCGCCTATCCCCTCGTCAGCATCATCGTCCATTGAGATTTACCGCTGTCGTATCGCGCTGTTTTTGTGTCGGATACGAGTCCCAAAAATAATTCCCTTCTTGGAACTTTTCAGTTCCAAGGGAGGAACTCTCCGATCCCTAGGGAGGGAATCTGAAATTCTTCGGACTTGAGATTTCATTCTTCCGAACTTTCATTTCATTCTTCCGAAGTTTGATTTGGTTCTTCCGAAGAAATTCTCGTTTCCCAGCGAGCTATTGGGCAATTCCTCCGTGGGGGATGCGCTTGGCCGGCAAGGCTTCCCAGAAAAAAGCACCCCCACCTGCTGAGCGGTGAGGGTGCTGATGCGATATGTTGCGGGGTGGCTTTCGCTACATACTAGCTACTAGATACGTATCCAGCTCCAGAGGTCGCGCAGGGAGGGTTTCTTACCCGTGAAGAGGATGCCGACACGGTAGATACGTGCGGCTAGCCAGACGATCCCAAAAGCGGTGAGGTAGAGGAGCACGATGCTGAGGATGAGCTCCCACATGGCGACCCCATAGGGTAGTCGAACCATCATCACGAAGGGCGACGAGAAGGGGACGATACTGCCCCAGAAGGCCATCGTGCCATCAGGATTGTCCATGCTACCCATAGCGATGTAGAAGCCGAGCATCATGACGAGGACAAACGGCATCATAAACTGGCTGGCATCTTCGTCGCTCGAGACGCTCGACCCGATCGCTGCAAAGAGCGAAGCGTAGAGGAGGTAGCCCCCGATGAAGTAAACGAGGAGCATGACGAGGAGCTGTACGAAGTTGATACTCTGTAGCACCTCTAGACTAGACTGCATCTCGGTGACGGAGTCCATACTCATACCGCCCGCGAGTCCACCCATCTGTGAGGGGTCTAGTTGCGAGAGTGCCGAGAGGTCGTAGACGCCACCGACGGCTACCAGTGAGCCGACGACAAAGATAATCCCTCCGAAGACCAGCCATATAGCGACCTGTGTCAGTCCAACGAGGAACGCACCAATAATCTTTGAGATCATCATATCGATAGGTCGTACGGTGCTGACGATGACCTCTATGATGCGGTTCTTCTTTTCCTCTAAGACGCTACTCATCACCTGCCCCGCATAGTTGGACATGAAGCTGAGGATGATCACAGAGAGAATCATACCGATGATACCAGCTAGCGAGCCACTAGACTTAGCCTCCTCGCCCTTGGCATCCCACTGATAGGTGGGTACGGAGATGGTGGTCTCTACATCTTCGATGATCTCGGGCAGTCCCTCTATATCGTACTGAGCGATGCGCTGCTCCTTGAGTCGCTCGGTAAAAGCATCTTCGATGTAGTTAACGATACCACTGGGAAGCTTCTTGTAAGAGTAAAGACTCCAGCCGTTGGGATTATTCAGCAGCGTGTCTTTTATATAGAGGACCGCTGAGAGCCCCTCCTCCTCGAGCTTCGCCTTGTCGGTATAAGCCTCAAGCGGCTCGGAGCTTGGGATGAAGGTGTAGTATTCGTCATCGACTAGTACATCGCTATATAGTCCCGTCTCGTCAATGACGGCGACGCGCTCGTCACTGAGCGAACTCATACTGATGTAGATGACGATAAAGAAGATCGCAA
>CAMPUN010000008.1 GCA_946997275.1 uncultured Porphyromonas sp. | reverse complement strand
GGAAAAAAATAGCCACGTGGCGATTTTTGACTTCTCACGTGACTATCAGATAAGATCCCTTTGACACACAACGACTTAGTCGCAAATCGCCTCCAGCACACTCAAAAAAAATCACCAAAGTCGCTTCGATTGATCGAAGATGTCAAACGATTGATCGAATTTGACAAACAAGGACCGAAATTTTTCCTCTACTTTTGTACTAGAAACCCTGGAGAAGTCCACTTTCAATGAAAATCACGGCTCTAAATACACAACAAAACAACTACTAATCTAGTGAACCTAGCTCTTGACATATCATATCTTCTAGAGCAACAGTCGAATGTTTCGCTGAAACATTCCTCCCTATGCCTCCCTCTATCTAGTTGGCACCTCGCCTTCGCTCGCTCTTCGTCTCTTCATGAGCACGAGTTCGGGTTGACTGCGTGGAGTACGGATATGACCGCAATGCTAAAGAGAGAGAGAGAGTAGCTCGTACCGCTCCAACTCGTCTTCTTCCGCTTTCGCTACACATCGCCCCCAAACAACCCAAGGGCTTATCATTTTTGTGAACTACCTTATCGGTAAAGCGACACAGTCGCTCTACCCCACTCGTTGTGTCTTAATCTCTTTGCCACTTGTTAAGCTACCCCCTCGTTTAGTCAAGACGACCTCATGCTTACACACTCTATCCGATACACACCCATACGCTTTATCTATCCTATGATGCATCACTATCGTAACACACAGAGGGCGCTCTTAGCCCTCCTCACTGGTTGCCTACTACTCCTACTACCTACACAGGGAGAGGCGCAAAAGGTAGCTGGCAAGGTTAATCTCCTCTATGGAGCTACCACAGCACCAAACGCTGCAGCCGAGTTTAGACTAGGCAAGCAGCTCACACTAGAGATAGGTGGCGGCGGGAGCCTATGGGCTTTTGACGAGGACACCCGCTATAAGCATTGGTTGCTCCAGCCTGAGCTACGCTGGTGGGCTTGTGATGTCTTCAATGGACACTTCCTAGGACTACACCTTCACACGGGACAATATAATATAGGAGGTATCAATATCCCCGTCGGGAGACTCAAGGCGTTCAACAATCATCGCTTCCAGGGTTACTTCTACGGTGCTGGTCTATCCTATGGCTATCAGTGGATACTCAGCAAGCATTGGAACGTAGAGACCTCCATAGGAGGCGGCTACGCACGCATACATTATGAGAAGTTTCCCTGCGCTACTTGTGGCACCAAGGAGGATGAGGGAGCATACAACTATTGGGGTGTGACACGCGCCACGATGTCGCTCATATATCTCTTTTAACCTAGACGAACAGCTTGACTATGAACAAGATCAAATACGCCCTAGTGGCCATATCACTGCTACTGACGCTCCCAGCTGCTCTTTCAGCTCAGAGACCTTATATCCATCAGATCTCAGTGGATCATCTAGAGGTGAGCAAAGCGACAGATATCGTGACCGTACAGATGGATATCGTCCTCGACGGGCTCAACCTTCGATCCAACGACCTGCTACGTCTCTCTCCCGCCCTGCGTATGAAGGATAGTGGCAAGGTGGTCGAGCTACTTCCCCCAGTACAGATCGAGGGGCGTAAGCGTAGCATCATACAGGAGCGCAAAGCTTCTACTGGTATCCGCGATGAGTGGGACACAGAGGCACTACAGTCACTACGCCGTAAGAATGGCACCGCACAGCGAGTCACCTATAGCTACACCATCCCCCGCAAGGAGTGGATGAGTCAGGCCGATCTACTCCTCGTGGAGCGTGTCTATGGCTGCTCCGACTGCTTCAAGCTCGAGGAGACACAGATGCTCCGTACCCCCTTCCTCACAGATCCCTACCAGCCGAGCTATCAGCTCTCTTATATCGTTCCTGAGGTAGAGCCGATCAAGGCGCGTGCTGACAAGCATATAGCGGTGCTCAACTTCCGCTCTGCCAAGCACGACCTAGATCCCAACTACAAGAGCAATGGACAGGTCCTAGCTGAGGTGCGTAAGGTGATGGATGAGATCACGGGAGACAAGAATATCAAGGTGACACAGCTCTCTGTCGTAGGATACGCTTCTCCAGAGGGTACCTTCAGCTACAACAAGGCACTGGCAGAGCGTCGCTCGAACTCCTTCGCACAGTACCTAGCGCAGCGCTATAGCCTGCCCACCAAGCAGCTCCAGGTATCAGGATATGGCGAGGACTGGGTCAAGACCCGTGAGGTCATTGCGGCTTCCTCCATACAGGACAAGGACGAGATACTCCGCATCATCGACGAGGTCGACAATCCTGATGCTCGTGATGCGCATCTCAAGCGTCTCTCCCGTGGCGAGACCTATCAGATCATGCTGCGCGACTACTACCCGCAGATACGTCGTACGGAATACACGGTCGCTTACGAGGTCAAGGCGTTTGACGTAGCTGAGGCGCGTGAAGTCATCAAGGTCAATCCACGCCTGCTCAGCCTCAACGAGATGTATCTCGTCGCCAAAACCTATCCAGCCGACTCGCCTGAGTTCAAGCAGGTCTTTGACATAGCTACACGTATGTTCCCCGATGAGCCTGTAGCCATCATCAACGCTAGTGCCTCTGACATCGAGGCGGGCAGCTATCAGGTCGCCATAGATCGTCTGAGCAAACTACAGCACGACCCCAACGCACTCAATAATATAGGTGTCGCCTATAGTAAGCTGGGCAACTACGAGCAGGCCAAGAGTTACCTCGAGCAGGCCAAGGCTCAGGGCAGCCCGGAGGCTACGGCCAATCTAGTCGAACTAGAGAAGCTACTACAAAGCTTGTAACCCGCCCTATGAATTAGGATACAAGCTCCAAACTTCAATCCAAAGAACTAGAACAGTACTTCATAATAACAATTTAATCAACTAACAATGATGAAACTAAGAATGAGAACAGCGCTTCTAGCCTCTGCAGCACTCCTGCTCGGGCTAGCAAGCTGCAAGAGTGACAGACAAGACGCTGCACTCCAAAACGGTCAGTGCGACACCTACGTAGGTGTATCAGTCCGCTTCCCAGCACCTGAGACTCGTGCTCTACCTGGAGACTACAACGAAAAAGGTGAGTGGCAGGGTCGCGACAAGATCGAGAAGATCAAGGTCTACGTAGCCACCACCTCTAATGGTGCTACCACGATCAGCTCAGATGACTTCACGGAGGCATCTTTCAACGGCATCAACAACGGCATCCTCGCTCCTAACCTCGCTGTAGAGGCTAAGTCTGGTGACAAGGTAAAGGTCTATGTCGTCATCAATGATGTCAACAGCAAGGTCACAACCCTCCTCGATCAGAAGGCAGCTGATGCAGCTACGTTCGACGCAGAGTTCAAGAAGGCTGTCGCTGCGGCAGCCGCTATCAACGATGTAGCTAAGTACGAGAACGATAAGGACATCGTCCTGATGACCAACGAGACCGCTCCTGAGGACGTGACGATCGCACCAAACATCAGCAAGGAAGACGCTATCGGTGGTAAGGCTAACCGTGTCGAGGTACGCGTATCACGTGTCGCTTCTCGTGCTATCGTCACTGTAGACGATCAGGTCGAGAAGACGATCGAAATCAAGCGCTCCCTCACAGATGCTCAGGGCACCACAACAGAGTCTACGACCGCGACGGTTACTGTCAAGGACATCGCTTATCAGGTCACTGGTAGCGCCCTACAGTTCAACGTCCTAGAGGATCGTACGAACTGGAAGGTCGCAGCTCCTGTCTATGACTTTGCTCCTACATCTACAACTTGGGCTGACCTAGTTACAGAGGGTGCAAACAAGATGCTCTACTCTGACGCTGGTAACTACCAGAAAGCTCTCGTCAAGGAGAACAATGAGCTAGCTAATGTCAAGGCTGCTCTAGGTGAGGAGAAGTTTAGCAAGTTCGTCCTCCCTGTCACACACGCTGATGGCAAGTACATGAAGGGCAACACGACCATGTTTGAGATCAAGGCTACCTTCACCGTAGACCAGATCGATGGTGCTGCTCCTACTGGCACCGAGGCACAGACTGTTTACCTAGGTCTATCTGATGGTAAGTTCTACTCTACCAAGGAGAAGGCTGAGGCTATGGATGTCACCGTAACTGGCACCGATTACGAGAAGAAGCAGAGCACTAAGGAGTACAAGAATGGTGAGATGTACTACTACATCTGGCTGAACCCAGACGTTCCTTATAACGATCTGACCAAGACAATCAGCAAGTCTCCTACGGTACGCAACCAGGTCTACCATGCACATATCACTGGCTTCGGCGAGATGGGTGTAGCAGACAAGGACGAGATCAAGCCTGATGAGCCTCTAGAGACGAAGAAGACTCACCTCTCTGTACAGCTACGCGTACTCCCCTGGACGATCCACAGCTATACGGTAAATCTTATCAACCGCTACTAATCATCGACCCAGCTTCTAGCCTAATATAGAGGCTGAGTAGATCGCACAACAGACGACTACAGGGGGCGTTGGTCCCCCATCTTACTGAGGCGTCGAGCCCCCTGTAGTCTTTTCTTATCACTTCTATCAAACATCAGAGCTATGAATAGGGTTCACCATATTATACTTCCCTTACTGACTCTCCTAGCACTCACCGCCTCTTGTAGCAAGATCATCTATGAGGATCTCGAGGAGTGCCCTCAGGGAGTGTACATCAGTTTTTACAATCAGACCCCCTGTATGAAGGCTCCAGAGACAGTGGGTGAGGTAAATGGGCTGTATGTCTTCGCCTTTGACCTAAACGATGTGCTAGTCACAGTAAAGAAGGTCACAGGATGGGTGGATCTGACAGAGGCTTACAAGGTCGAGCTACCTCCTGTCGAGAAGGGACAGTACTCCTTCATCGCATGGGGTGGGACGGCGGACCAATACTTCACTTTGGGGAATTTCGTAGAGGGCACGACAACCAAAAAAGATGTCATGCTACGCCTACGTGCCGAGAATGATAAAGCCATTAGTCTCGGAGAGCATAAAGTGTGGCAAGGTGAGAGCCGCGTCATCTCTCTACCTGACCGCAAGGAGTACGGTACGGTATTTGGCGAGGTCGCTATCAATATGCTTGAGGTGACCAACCGCATCAACATCACCCTACGACTTCACGAGAGCGTACAAGATCGCTACAACATTGACGACTTTGACATATTGGCCTATTCGGCTGACGGCACCTACCTCATCAATAGGCGGATGCCTCTAGACAATCCGACCCTCACCTATCCAGGCGTAGAACTATACAAAGACAAGGTCGCTAGGACCCTCTCCTTCACACTCATGGAGCTCAAGAGCGGCTACCACAACCTCCTACGTCTCCACAATAAGAAAGAAAAGAAGGACTTCCTCGAGCAGGACCTCCTAGGTAAGGTCTTACTAGAGAACCCCAACGTAAACCTAGAGTGTACCCACGACTTCGACATCGTCCTAGAGCTCGAAGATAAGTGTAAGGATTGTCCAGACAATAACTTGGTGATCAACATATTCATCAACAACTATCAGATTCACTCCTTCCCAGTCAATCTGACCAATAGATACTAAGGGACTCCCACTTTCCTCGCACTATCCACACTTCCCTTCCTAACACACATACAGCTCTCAGCTTATTATGTCTCGCAATACATTATACATCACACTCCTAGCTCTCCTCTGCAGCACGCTACTATCCGTATCGTGTCAGCGGATGAACGGAGGAGCCGTGCCTGACGATGACCCTAGTCGGACCACCTGTCTGCGCTTTTCGATGGCTGGGATAGAACTCCCCAATCTACGTGAGCAGGGCAACAATCCCTCTATAGAGTCTGACCCCAAGGACTATGAAGACTATGTAGGCGAGCTAGCTGTCTTGATCTATAAGGTGGGAGCTACGGATGCTCAGAGCCTACTTGTCAAGAGTCACTTCACGACAGAGCAATCCTTCCTTATGGAGCTACAACCCGAGGAGGGCGCACGGTACCACTTTTGCTTTGTGGCAAACTACCCTGAGAGCTGGAAGAATACGCTGGAAGGCTTGAAAAACTATGCCGACCTGAAGAAGACGCTACAGCAGCTCGAGAACTTCAAGAGCCGTGACACAGGCACACCTCTCTACGATGGTGCCGTCATGAATGGAACAGAGAAGAGTCTCTTCCCGATGGCGCGTATCTATGAGCGCCAAACCATTCCCATGGGCGGGAGCGTCACCATACCCAAGCCCTTTACTCCGACGACAAATAGCTCAAAGCCTCTCGAGCCTGTCAGCAATTGGTATGTCAGCCCCGAGACTGGGACGAAGCAACAGACCGTCAATCTGGTACGCTCCTCAGCCAAGGTCAGCCTCAACCTCACGGGTGATGGGGTCAGCAAGATCAAGAGCATCAAGATCTGCAATGTAGCTACGCAGCACTCCTTTATGGAGACTAGTAAATCTGCTACTGTAGCTTTGACCGATAAGCAATTCAAAGGTAGTGGCTCCATCACGGGCAATAGCTTCCAAGCTAAGATGTACATCCCAGAGCGACTCCTCGGGAAGGCTTCCACTACACTAGGATGGAATCCGAGCAGCGATACGCCCATTGGCACTCCCAGCTACATACAGATAGAGATGGTGAGTGGAGTCGTCCACAAGATCCCTATCATCTCCAATCAGAACACACAAAACATGACCCCAGGGTCGGAATACACCTACCTAGATGTCGCTACGGGCAATGTCTTAAGCAATCAAGCCAACTACAGCATCGTCCGCAACCATCACTATCGTTACGACATCAATGTACCTGCCGATGGTAAGTACCTAGTCATAAACTTCAAGGTGATGCCCTGGCAACTGATCCAGTCAGAACTGCAGTTCACGCGACCGGAGTATACGTGTACGCTCAAGGTCCTTGATGCGACAACCAATGCTACCAAGCGAACCTTAGACGACATATCTCAGGAGGTACTCCTCTCACACAACGAGATCGTCGAGGTGACCTTTCAGATCACCAAGCCCGTAGGTGCTATCTGGTCAGCCTCCATCACGAACGGACTGAACTACCTCTTTACGGGCAAGACCTACGATCAGGTAGAGCCAGACATCGTTGGTGGTGTCCCTCCTCAAACCTATACATTCCAGATCAAGCCCCGACAGGAGTTTACCTCTGAGCCATACTACACTCAGTTTTACATCGTAGTCGATGGCAAGGAGCTAGACCTAAATCCTCAGAGAACCCGTGACAGCTACATGGATGGCGGAGGCTCTCAGCGGTGGCGTATCAAACAAGTAATGTACTAAGACTCGCAATGACAAAGCTTCGATATAATATCCAGACCAGCGCACGCATAGCCCTCTGCACCGTGCTCACCTTCGTGAGCGTCTGTGTGGCATTCACCAGTTGCGTTAGTGAGCGAACAGACGATGCTCTGCACATCTCCGAGGAAGATGGCAAGCTCCTCGAGCTCACGCTCATACCGCGCTCCGAGCAGACGACCACGGCCGCGCTCCGTAGCCACGTTGGCGAGGAGGAGGGTGACAAGGAGAACGGGCTCCACGGAGGCGCCCTGCTTAATGAGAACAAGATCGAGAGCATAGAGCTCTTTGTCTTTGATCCTGCAACAGGCAATCTCGTCGGGCGTTACACTCCGCTCAAGCAGGAGGCGTTCACGGGCGGAGAGATTGGCAGTCGTGCCACCTTTATTATCCCAAAGGGTGACCTTTCTAAGCTCGAGGGCAAGCAGCTAGACTACATCTCTGTGGTCAATGCCAGCCAGCCTATCGCCACGAGCGTCACAACGAAGACAGCTCTCTACAAGCTGATACAGGACGATCAGAGCAAGCTCAACCCAGCTCCACAAAGCGGCAAGATAGCTCCACAAGATAAGTTTCTTATGGATGGAGCACTCCAGAAGAGTGTCACTTGGGGCTTTCAAAATCCTAGAGCAGAGCTAGGGACGATTGAACTCTATCGTGCGGCTGCCAAGATTCGACTGAGGATCGACCATATCGATGTCAAGGACTATCAGAACGGTATCGAGACTCAATATGTCGTCGAGCCAGGCAGCGTACCTGAAGTCTGTCTCGTACGCTATCCAGAGAAGACAAAAGTCGTACGGAGTGACTCTCCCTATCAGCCCAATGGTAGCGACTGGCACAACTCCGCCTACCGTCCCATGGCCGTGACCGACTACGCTGCTCTAGGGTATAAGAATAGCAAGGAAGACGGCAAGTTTTACGGCACAGTGCCTTTTTACGCTTACGAGCATAACTGGCGTAGCACCTCTACAAATGAGACTTTCCTACGTCTCAAGCTGAGTATGCGTCCTAAGGAGGCAAAGGCTGATGACCCTTGGGTTAATTACTACTACCGCATACCGGTGAACTACCGTAAGGCTCTCGGTGAGGTCACCGACAAGATGCTCCACAAGCTCGAGCGCAACCATCTCTATGACGTCCTCACCTCCATCGAGGTGCTAGGTAGTCTCAACGAAGACACCCCCGTAGACATCACCTCCAATATAGCTATCACTCCGTGGAACCTAATTGAGGCCGTCGACGGCGAACTCCTCAAGGCGCAGTACCTCGAGGTGTATGACAAGTACCCCATCATGGCGGATGTCGATGAGGTCTCCATCCCCTATGCCTCCAGTCTTCCCGTAGATATTAAGATAGAGAGTGTTTGGTACGAATATTACGACCAGCGTGGCGTACACTATCGTCGTGAGTTTAGCCAGAAGGAGTCCAAGCTCTACAAGATTAACGGCACTAAAACGGAGGACGAAAGTAAGCGTAGGACTAATACGTCCGACTGGGACGGCATCGTGATTACCCCCTCAGCGGATTACCTATCCAATGGAGTCATCACGATCCAGCACCCAGTACCGGTCAACTATATCCCGTATCACATTGAGTTCACCGTAAAGCAACAGGGCGGTAATCTAAGCCAAGTAGTGCACGTCTTGCAGTACCCCAATAGGTATGTCACGGGCGAACGCTCTAAGGGCTTCCGCAATGGCAGGGAGCAGTACGTAGACAAGAATGGTAATATGACACCTGTCTACGCTGACTTTAGGTATCACTCCACAATTGGCATCTTCGGCAAGTATCAGGGAGAAAAGAGAATCTCTCCTCAGATCAACGAGGTGAACTTTAAGATCACAACTGTGGTTCCTAGAGAGGGTGAGCGCATCGGCTCGCCAGTGGATCCCGAAACGGGGCTGACTAAGACTGATCACACATCCAACCAGCTCATCTCTCCACAGTTCATCATCGCCAGCCAACATGGTATGACTTTATACTCTTTCCAAATGCCTGGGGATGTGCCCAGTACCATGAGTCGTGAGAGTAGGTTCTCCTCGCAGATGTTTTCAGCTGAAGCTCCTTACTACGGTCCATTGTCTAGCAGATTTTGGGGTGCTCATGATCCTTATACCGACCCAGCAAACTACGATAATGGCACTTTCGCTTACCAAGGAGGAACGGCTAAAACACAAAACATCGCAGCGCACTATTGGGACGCCCAGACGCGATGCTTCGATTACTTTGAGGGTGAGTTTGGTACTAATAGCACCTATAGAGAGTTCTATAACATAACAGGTAATTATCCAGGGCCCTATTCTGGGTCATGGCGTGCCATTTACAAAGACTTCAAGTATCAAGGTCGGTGGCGTATCCCTACCTCTGCTGAGATGAAGCTCATTGACGAGATGCAGATTGATAAGAAAACGGAGATCGAGGGCTTGCTCTTTGGCTCCTACTATTGGGTCGCAGAGGAGGGAATGGTGTATGACTTCCTACAACATAAGGTCATCACATTTCAGGAAATGGTCAATAAACGAGGTCTCGAAAACTCGTACGAAGATGGTTTCCCCGCAGTCTATGTCCGCCCCATCTTTGACACATATATGTATGAAGAAGATAAGTAATCCACTCCTTATGAATCGAAGAGTATATCTTTATTATATAGCCCTGCCACTGCTCCTGCTACTCGCAGGGTGTGCCCGGGAGCCTATGGGTGGCATGCTCATATCTGAGGGTAAGGTGGGCGACTCGATCACGCTAACTCTAGGGCTACACGCTGATGATCTGAGCGACCTAGCACTCAGGAGTGAAGCAATCAACGATGACGAGGTAGAGAAGATCACTTCGCTACGCATATTGGTCTTCAACGAGCATCAAGAGTTTCTCTACTCGACAGATGCTGTGCTAGGAGATCCTGCCTCGGCTGATCCTTTAGGTGATGACGCCTTCCTCCCTGATGGCAAGAAAGGCTCTATCACGAAGATTAAGAGCTTCCAGGCGACCTTCATACAGAGTGACAAGCCCCGATACCTACACTTCGTGGCTAATTACGACTGGACCGGACAGACGCAAGACTACTTCCTCGTGGGCAACTCGGCTGGAGCGATTATACCGAACCTGACGACAAGCATTGAGTCTGCCAATGGCAATAACGGGAAGACCAAGGCCTTTGACCCGATGTGGGCACAGGTTAAGCTAAATAAGCTAGATGGACAGTCGCTACAAGGTAAGGTCGTCAAGCTCCTACGCTGCCATGCCAAGATCACAGTAGTCAATAAAACTCCGGCAACGAATGGCTTCAAGCTGACAGGCTTTACCGCTTGCAATGTGCATAAGAGTGGCACGGTAGCTCCCTTTGTGATGGACAACTACGCCTTTTCCTTTCCCTATGCACCGACCAAAGCAACGACCCCTCCCGATGTGGAGGTCATCCCTAATGACATCCCTGAGCATATCGTTTCAGCGGATGCTGAGTTTAGACTATTTGAGCATCAAAACAACGGAGACAAGAAGGTCTTCCTCATCATTCGGGGGGAGAAAGTGCTCAAGAATGGGACCACTGCGACTCGATACTACAAGGTAGACTTCGTTGCTAAGCGCACCGAGGAAAACATCGTCAGCGACCGCGTCCTCCCGATCATCCGCAACAATCACTACAAGGTGACTATCACGGCGGTTAATTCGGACGGCTACGCGACGATGGCTGAGGCTATAGCAGCCCCTGCGCACAATAACATATTCTCCTCCATCGAGCTACAGGAGTTCACACAGGTCTCCGATGAGATGTTTACACTCAAGACAGACCCCGTCCAGATACTCATCGTGCGTCCTGGTACGTATCACTTTAACACCAGCTTTGCCATCACCGATAGCAACTATCGCTTCAAACCCTATGGGAGTGCTACGGGAGCAGGCTTTGGTGCACAGTATATCAGGTATTACAAGCGGTGGAGTGACAATGACTTCTACATGGGCGCTCTGACACAGACAGAGATAAGCACGCGTAGGGGCAATGACGACCGCTTCAGTGTCGAGGTCAAAAACATCCCCTCCGATGCTGTCGAGCGATACTCCATTGAGGTAGCAGGGCTACGTTCTTACGCTCCTGACGATACGCCCCCCACCAATCCTAAGGATCTATACACCTATGAGCGGGTGGATGGTACACCAGTCTCTGGTGCTACCAATCCCCTGATACGTAATGTGGAGATTACTATACGCAAGCCGCTACTCTTTAAGGCTAAGCTGGTCGATGATGCTTCGCAACCAGGGAATAAGTTCCTCGAGTTTGATCTGTATAAGAATCTGCCCAAGGGTATCTTCCCCTTTGAAGTGCTCATCGAGGCACCAGATCTCTCCCCAAGGAATAAGAAAGGGAATACGGAGAACCTAACCATCGTCAAGCGTGGCAGCAAGGTCTACTACCGCTATATCGTCAAGACAGACTCCTACGATCGCCACAATGGACGCGTACGCATCCCTGTGCTAGTCAATGATGGGACAGACTCCCCTAGCCACGATATCGTCCTCTCCTCCTCCTACTACGAGACGGAGACGATCTATCCCAGTGCCTCGACCTACAAGTCCAAGCCTATACGCCTTTACTTCAAGGATCCTGGCACCTCTAATACTAGGAGGCTGATGCCTAGCACCAGTCGTTTCACCCAGAAAGGTAACGCCGTCCCCCAAGGAACGTACTACATCCAGCCCACCAACACCGATGGACTGTTTTATCTGACCTATGATACGAAGAAGGCTCCTGCGAATATGAATCAGGAGGTAACGATAAAGAGTGTCTATCAGGTTCAATCTGAGTACGGCTACATCTCCTTCACCGTTAGTGCGACCAAGACTCTGAAAGAGTGGATGGCAAGTGATGAGCATGTGTTCACAGCTACTAGCGTGGAGGTCAAGGGGCAACTCCTACACTACTCTAATGGCGAGTATTACGGACGTCCCAATGCGCGGCCATACTGGTATATCAACAATGATCAAGCGGGACAATACATCCCTATTCCCCAATGTATAGAGGTCAGTGACACGCCCATCAGTCAGAACAATCTCTCTTACGAGTTTTCTCTGAAGATCCCAGAAGACGTGTTCAAGCCCTATATGTCTCTTATTGCGGTTGACTATGAGGGATATGGTAAATACTCTTACTACTATTGGGAAGATCTTATGAATACGACCCGACTCGTTTGGAACTACTAGCAATAGTCTCAAGCAGTCGAGCACTATCAGTCGGTCGGTACGCAGGTTGTGTGTGCCGACCGACTGCGTTTTTA
>CAMPUN010000007.1 GCA_946997275.1 uncultured Porphyromonas sp. | reverse complement strand
CTGTCCATAGCCGTGGCGCTGCAGGTAGTGATCCAGCATCGCATACTGAGCCGTAGCACTATCGTAGGTACCGTGACCCATCCAGATGTAAGCGACTTCGGGATCTAGATGAGCGGTCATGATAGCGGTCAAATCCTTGTAATCGCTCTCGTAGAAGAGGAGTGGCGTAACCAGCCTGATTTTCTTAAAGTGGCTCTGTTGATGCGCCACCTCATAGGATAGCGACTCCATCTCTACGCCATCGACGAGCGTTGTCGAGACCACGAGCAGATGGGTAAAGCCTTCACGGGCTAGCTCTTTGAGCGCTTCGCCTGGCGTGGGGATCTCTATACCCCGCGCTGCTAGGCGCTTGCGCACGATACGCGAACTGTAAGCTTGACGAACCTCTAGGTTGGGATGGGCGGAGGCTATGCGCTCGTTGATCGCATCGAGGGTGACCCGACGGGTGTCGTCATGGGTCGTGCCAAAGTGAACCACGAGGATAGCACCTTTGTCGCCTGGTGCCATAGCGGCAAAGAGCGAGTCGGTCTCAAAGATCTTATTGCCCGCCTGGAGCGAGAGCCCACCTAGGAGTAGTGTCATATATAATAATAGGAGTCTTTGCATCATACGGTTGTTGCTTTGATCTGCTAGGTCAAGTCTAGGCATAGCACAGAGGTAGCACCACGCTCGTAAGCGTAGCACCTCCTGAGAGAAATATGCCTTTGATCGATTGACATAGCATTGAGGTACGCTTGCCACCGAGCGTACACAGTTATATACTAAGTTACGAGCGGTGGCAGGTCTCCTGACTTACCCCAGCCTATCACCGCCTTCCCACCTGACCTCAGTCGGGCAGTGGCTCATACGACTCTTGTGATAGGCTCTGTGAAATGGGGGGATCACAGTAGCGGGCACTGTGCCAGATTCGCACTGGACTTTCCTCTTGCATCGCTCGGCTGACGAGCTGATGCACCACCACTCAAAGATGTTGCGCCACAAAGATACAAAAAAGAGGCTAGAGGACAGAGATTAGAGGAGACGGGTAACGATCTGTAGGGGCGCCCGGCTCTAGATTGCTGGCAGGCTCATGCCGGTGATGCGTCGGTAGAGGTCTAGCGCGTAGGGATCGGTCATGCCGGAGATGTAGTCGAGCGTGCACTGGAGCTTGCCGTAGATCGACTCCTCGTGCAGGTTGTACTGACTGCTCACCAGCGAGAGGAGCGTACGACTATAAGCATCGTCCGGGTGTAGGAGCGAGTGCATCAGTTTGTCGATCAACTCTGAGAAGATCCGATGCCCCGCCAGCTCTACGTCGATCACTGCCCGCGCCGTGTAGATCTCACTCTGCGCCACCGCGCTGTTAGCTCGGTAAGCCGCATAGAGTCTCTCGGGCATTCGGCTAACCAACGTCCCAGTGAAAGCGCCACGCAGTATCTCCTCCTCATGCTCGATGAAGACCTCGGCACAAGCCTCCACGAGAATATTGATCGCCTTAGCTCTCAGGTAAGCAATCCGCTCGTTGCGATCGCCGATAGTCTCCAGCGTTGCCAGCGCATGATCGCGACCATCTGCGGGGAAGTAGCGCAGGAGCAGATCCACCGTACGTTCGTAGCTCAGGATGCGTAGCTTGTAAGCATCCTCCACGTCCATCACCTGATAACATATATCGTCGGCCGCCTCCACAAGGTAGACCAGCGGGTGACGCACGTAGTGTCCCGAGGCGGGGTCTACAGGGAGGATGCCTAGGTAGTTCGCCACATCAAGGTAGGTAGCCCGCTCTGACTGGAAGTAGCCAAACTTCCCGCTCTCAGGCGCCCTAGCCGATGACCAGGGATACTTGACAATAGCAGCCAGCGTGGTATAGGTCAAAGCAAAGCCCCCTGGCCTGCGCCCCTCAAACTGATGCGTCAGCAGGCGAAAGCCGTTGGCATTGCCCTCGAAGTAAGCGAAGTCCTCCCACGGGTGCCCCTCCCCTACTACGGCGTCATACCATTGGCGTCCATTGCCCTCGGTAAAGTAAGCCCGTATCGCCCGCTCGCCACTATGTCCGAAGGGGGGATTGCCCATATCATGTGCCAGACAAGCCGCCGAGACGACCGTGGCGATGCTCCCCCGATGAGGCGTATCCTGATTGTCCGTCAGGCGGCATGCTATGTAGTTGCCCAAGCTACGCCCCACACAGCTCACCTCCAGGCTGTGCGTCAGGCGGTTGTGCACGAAGATATTCTTGGGCAGGGGAAAGATCTGCGCTTTGTTTTGTAATCTGCGAAATGGAGCCGAGAAGATCAGACGATCGTAGTCTCGGTCAAACTCCGTGCGCATCTCCATGCCCCCAGAGAGTTGCGGAGCAGCTGCCCCAAAGCGTCGGTTAGAGATCAGCTGATCCCAGTTCATCCTACTCATTATTATATATAGTGTATCTATTGTCTTTGTGAGAAGAGTGTCCTAAAGGCGTGATCCACCCGATCACACGGCACGATCTCTATGTCGTAACTCCGTTGCTGTAGGCTCTTAGCATTCGCCTTGGGGATCAGTATCCGCGTGAAGCCCAGTCGGTGCGCCTCCGCTATGCGTCGCTCTATGCGGCTCACGGCACGTATCTCGCCCGCCAGCCCCACCTCGCCCGTCATGCAGGTCTTCGAGGGGACCGCTATATCCAGATTGGAGGAGAGGACGGCACAGAGCACGGCTAGATCCACGGCGGTATCGTTGATCTTGATGCCACCCGTGATATTGAGAAAAACGTCCTTCTGTATGAGCTTGAAGCCGGCCCGCTTCTCCAAAACGGCCAGCAGCATGTTGAGTCGCCTCAGGTCAAAGCCCGTGGTCGACCGTTGCGGGTTATTGTAAATGGCCGAGCTGACCAAAGCTTGCGTCTCGATCATGATGGGACGAATCCCCTCCACGGCACAGGCGACGACGACACCACTGAGTCCCTCCGTATTGCCCGAGATGAGATGCTCCGAGGGATTGCTCACAGCGACCAGTCCCGAGCTATTCATCTCGTAGATGCCGAGATCGTCGGTAGAGCCGAAACGGTTCTTATGGCTTCGCAGAATGCGGTAGAGATGCTGCTTGTCACCCTCAAACTGCAAGACCGTGTCTACCGTATGCTCCAAGATCTTCGGACCCGCTATGGAGCCCTCTTTGTTGATATGCCCAATGACGATCACGGGGATGCCACTACTCTTGGCAAAGTGCAGGAGCAGGTTGGCACACTCCTTAATCTGACTGATGGAGCCAGGCGAAGAGTCCGAGCGCGCAGTTGTAACCGTCTGAATACTGTCGATGACCAGCAGGTCGGGTTCTATCTGTAGTGCCTTCAGGAGTATGTTGTCCAGGTCGGTGTCGCAGTAGATGAGGCACTGCTCCGAGTGTATGCCGATGCGGTCGGCACGTAGCTTGAGCTGCTGGGCACTCTCCTCGCCCGAGACGTAGAGTGTCTTGAGCTCTGGGCAGCGCAGCACAGTCTGAAAGATCAGTGTAGACTTACCAATACCTGGCTCGCCACCCAGCAAGGTGAAGGAACCCTGCACCAGTCCACCACCGAGGAGGCGGTTTAGCTCCTCGTCGTGCAGATCTACTCGACTCTCCTCGCTTCCCTCGATCAGCTGTATGGGACGCACCTCCTCCGAGTGGAGCCCGTCCCACGTAGCACCCTCATGGATCTGCTTGAGCTTGCGCTGTATCTCCTGCGCTGGTGTCGAGCGCCCAGAGGTTGTCTCCGGCTGAGACAACTCCTCCTCGATCGTGTTCCACTCTTGGCACTCGTTGCACTGGCCTTGCCAGCGACTGTAGGTAGCACCACAGGCACTACACTTATATATAGTCTTAACCTTTGCCATCTGTCATGCACGCTCTAGAGGACATGTGGAGCAGCGCAGCAAGCCACCCTGCTTAGAGATCTCACTATAGGGTACCTCCTCGACGGTCATGCCAGCCACCTCTCGGAGGAAACGCTGCAGACGCTCGGCACCCGCCTCGACACAGACCACTTCGGGAGAGAGGGAGAAGAAGTTCGTATGCATCTCGACAGCCTCCTCAGCGGTGATTGTCAACAGTTTGTCCTGGCCAAAGACCTCGCCAATGATCCCGCGCGCCTCTCTGGAGGCGACTCCCTCGGGATAAAAGACAGCGAAGCCACGCCCCACCGGCTGGAAGGCGCAGTCTAGGTGTAGCACGCCACGCAGAGGATCCTGATCATGCTTGTATAGTGGCACGGGGACGACACGCTTGTGCGGGAAGAACTCACGGAAGAAGTCCACCGCACGATCATTGGTCCTCGTAGTCTTGAACTGCCCAAAGGCGCCCGGCTCGCAGCACCCCACGAAGAGGATGTCATCATAGAGGATCACGTCGCCCCCCTCGACACGCACCTCGGCGGGCAGATGCAGTACGCTACTCGACTCGAAGAGGTCGTAGATCGATGCAAAAGCATCTACCTCTCGTCTCCTATCGGGGATCATGTGTGCCACAAAGAGGTGCTCGTCGATCACAAAAGAGACATCTCGCGCGAAGATCTGATTGCACCCCGCTATCGGCTCAGGACGATACACCTCCACGCCGTAGCGCTGCAGGATAGCGAGGAAGCCCTCCATCTCGCGTACCACAGCCTGCTCCGTGGGGTAGTCTCCCCGCAGGACCGCTTGGTAGCTCTTAGCGTCGTAAGTCTCCTCGAGGGTCGGCTGCGTACCGAGCGCGTGAGGCAGACCAAGTACGACCTTGCGGAGCTGGTTCGTTTCGTTGGTCACGTGAGGTGTGAGTCGTTTGCGTTGTTTGTCCATCATATCGTTTGTTTAGAGGCTCCCTGCACAGCTCTGTGCCGGGAGCTTTTTTCCTATCTCTGACAAATATAGGGAAAAGTGAGCAGGTAGAGATTAGAGATTAGAAGTTAGAGATTAGAGGTTAGAGGGATCGGAGGTGTCTGAGGTATCGGAGGTGTCTGAGGTATCGGAAACATCAGAGCTAACCTCTAATCTCTAACTTCTAACTTCTAATCTCTAACCTCTAAGGAGGGGTGAATCATTTCTTCCGAAGTATCATTCGATTCTTCCGAAGTTTCATCTGATTCTTCCGAAGTTTCATTTCATCTCTACGTGGGAAATTTTTCTTTCCTCCCTGAGGGATTCCAGATATCTACGTGGATATCGGAGGGGCGTCGTGAGATGTGCGCCATCCGAGAGGTTAGGGGGACGTACGCTATCTCTTGATTTTGTATTACCTTTGTGGCACGAGGGTGCGTTGTCCCCATGAGGGGAGACTTCCCCCACCCTCCTTTGTCAAGTATCACCTTAGATAGTAATCATAAGTATATGAAAGGTTTCAACCCTATAGGTAGTCTGGTAGTCCTCGTCGGGGCGCTCATACTCATCGTCCCCGCTCTAATGGACAAGGGGGGGAATATGTTCAATCTGATCGGTTGTATCGTGATGATTGCTGGATTCTTCCTACACATCTTCCTCAATAAGCGCATCACAACTATCAAAGAGTAGCCTTGCCCAAGTGCCTCACTGGGCACTGGCTCCGGCCTTGTATCCAGCTCCTTGGCTATCCGTCGAGGGCTTGCCTTGCCCATACGTAAGACAAGTCCCTTTCGTTCGTATATAAGGTCACCCCTAGCAACTTACTCACCAGCTCTATGTACTACAACAAGGCGATCCTCATAGGCTTCGTAGGCGCAGACCCCAGCGTACACTATTCGCGTCGGGGCACCTGTCAGGCGTCGCTGCGCTTAGCGACCTCTGTGCCAGGCTATACGAAGCGTGATGGTACGCAGATACCAGATCGTACGGAGTGGCACACGGTGGTGATCTTCGGGTCGCTGGCACAGTTTGTCGAGCGCTGGGTGCGCAAGGGGTCGCACCTCCTCGTGGAGGGCGAGATACGCTACAATAGCTATACAGATCGACAGGGGAAAGCGCAGGCACGTACGGAGATATGGGCGGACAAGGTCACCTTTGTGGATCGTCCTAAGCAGAGCCGTGGCCAGGAGAGCGCCTCGCCTCGTCCTGCTACCGAGCAATCAGTATCGCCGTCTGACCCTAGTGACGCAACGAGCCAGGGTGGCAACAGTATAAGTCACAACAGTAGTAGCAATGGGTGATGCCTTCTTATTAAGCCTTTTCGGAGGAATCGTGTACAGCAATCCAATCGTTTGGATAGACGCTATACCGCTTCTGATCATCCTCTTCCTACTGCTTTGCTCCGCCTTCATGTCGAGCAATGAGGTGGCCTTCTTCTCTCTTACTCCGAAAGAGGTACAGCAGATCAAAGAGCAGGAGCACCCCAACGATCCACGACTACTCCAACTCCTATCGCACTCGGAGCAACTACTGGCGACCATCCTGATCGGCAATAATGCGGTCAACGTGGGGATCACGATCCTCTGTGCGTGGTTTGTGGGAGAACATTGGGACTTCTCGGCAAATCCTGCTGCAGGCTTTATCATCCAGACGGTCCTCATCACCTTTCTACTTCTACTCTTTGGCGAGATCATCCCTAAGATCTACGCTCAGCAGCACCCGCTCTCATTCATTCGACTAACGGCTCCTGCCGTGTCTGGACTTTACAAGGGGATCGCTTGGTGCTCCAAGGGCTTGATCAAAACCTCTAAGCTCCTAGGCTCTAAGGCTAGACGGGTACCTGAACTCTCTGTAGACGATCTCTCGGAGGCTGTCGCACTGACGACAAACGGCGACAACAAGGAGACGGAGATGATCCATGAGATTGTCAAGTTTTACCACAAGACGGCCGACGAGATCATGGTGCCACGCGTCGATATGGTCGGTGTCAACTACCACTGGGCTTATCATCAGACGCTGAGCTTCGCTGTGGAGACTGGCTACTCACGACTGCCTGTCTACGATGGATCGCAGGATACGATCCAAGGGCTACTCTATGTAAAAGATCTCCTCCCTCATATGCACGAGGAGGACACTTTCCCGTGGCAAAAGATCATCCGACAAGCTTACTTCGTACCTGAAAATAAGAAGATCGACACCCTACTGGAAGAGCTACAGCAGGAGCGTATCCATATGGCGATCGTGATCGATGAGTTCGGCGGGACCTCGGGACTGATCACGCTGGAGGACATCCTCGAGGAGATCGTCGGAGAGATCGTCGACGAGTACGATGATGAGGATCCGCCCTACGTACGGCTCGCCGAGGGGGTCTATCTGATCGATGGTGGCATGTCGCTCATAGATCTCTGCAAGCTACTGGATGTAGAGCCAGAGTACTTTGCCCCACACTACGAGGAGGTTGATACGGTCGGAGGGTTATTCCTAGAGGTGCTACAGGAGATCCCTCAGGTGGGTCAGCAGGTAACCATATCGGACATCGACTTCATCGTGACACGCATGGAGCGGCACCGTATCATGCAGCTCAAGATGCGCCTGCATCCTAAGGAGCAGACTGACACAGAGACCGATAGGCCTACAGAACCCAAGGCGTGAACTACTCACAGCTACCCCTCCCACTAGGGGACACACTCTACATCGCTGAGCTACCACCCAGCATCGCGCCTAGCCTATCTACCTACCGCTCACTAACGCAGCAACTACTTGACGAGATCGCTCCTAGGGAGTCGGCCTGGCGACTGACGCATCTCCCCTCTGGCGCGCCCCGCCTTGTCTCGTCTGATCACGACTACCGTATCTCCATATCCCACAGCGGAAGCTACGTGGCTCTCGTCCTTAGTGAGGGGCAGTACGGTGTAGGCGTCGATATTCAGGTGGCTAGTGATAAGTTGCCACAAGTCGCTCCGAGGTTTATGTCTCCGACAGAGCTGGCTTACTATCGACATCTTACGACAAGCGAAGCGAACGAATGGCTCTACACCGTGTGGGGACTCAAGGAAGCAGCCTACAAAGCTTACCCGCTACAGGTCAAGCGCCACCTAGCGACCAACTATACCGTCTCTCCGCCCGAAGCTTCTCTCTCTTGTGGCGTGGAGAGCGAGCCCTTCGCCCGCTACACCGTCTATGCCGACGAGGGGGACGACCGCCCTACCCTTCTCACGGGCTACCTCCTTCGTAGCATCACGACTGCCCCCTACCACCTCACCTACGTTCAGGCTGGGGCGGGAGCTTTTGAAAGTTAAGCCCTACGTCCGAGACACGGTATCTCTAAAATCCTTATCTTTGCGAAAGCATTGGTGTATCCGCACGGTGCTATGACCTTTGGACTATAAAAAGACCTATGAGCCAACTATACATCTACAACACGCTGGAGAGGGCTAAAGAGCCCTTTGAGCCAATTGCCCCGCCACATGTGGGGCTCTACGTTTGCGGACCGACCGTTTACGGGGATCCGCATCTAGGGCATGCTCGCTCGGCGATTACGTTTGACATTCTCTTCCGCTACCTCAAGCACCTCGGCTACAAGGTGCGCTACGTACGCAATGTGACCGACGTGGGGCACCTGGAGCATGATGCAGATGATGGCGAGGACAAAATAGCTAAGAAGGCTAAGCTCGAGCAGCTCGAGCCGATGGAGGTGGCTTACTACTACCTCAACCGCTACCACGATAGTCTGCGCCTGCTCAATGTGCTGCCACCTTCTATCGAGCCACTTGCCTCGGGGCATATCATCGAGCAGATCCAGCTGGTACAGCAGATCCTCGATGCGGGCTACGCCTATGTGAGCCACGGGAGCGTCTACTTTGACGTGCTTAAGTACCACGCTGACCACCCTTACGGCATCCTGAGCGGACGCAATGTGGAGGATATGATCTCCAACACGCGCGACCTGGACGGCCAAGACAAGAAGCACAATCCGCTGGACTTTGCTCTCTGGAAGAAGGCGCAACCCAGCCACATCATGCGCTGGCCTTCGCCATGGAGTGAGGGCTTCCCCGGGTGGCACTGCGAGTGTACCGCTATGGGACGCAAGTACTTGGGCGCTCACTTCGACATCCATGGCGGTGGACTGGACTTGACCTTCCCGCATCACGAGTGCGAGATCGCACAGGCGGTCGCTTCGCAAGGAGAACCGATGGTCAAGTACTGGATGCACAACAATATGATTACGGTGGATGGCAAGAAGATGGCGAAGAGTGCGGGCAACTTTATCACCCTGGAGGAGTTCTTCACAGGCAATCACCCAGCACTCGAGCAAGCTTATGCGCCGATGACCATTCGCTTCTTCGTCCTGAGTGCACACTACCGTGGCACGGTGGACTTTAGCAATAGTGCTCTGCAAGCTGCGGAGAAGGGGTACCAACGCCTCATGGACGCTGACGCTAAGCTTCAGTCGCTCAAGCCATCGGCTACCTCAACGATCGAGAAGATTGATCTGGGGGAGCGTTGCAAGGAGGCGATGGATGACGACATCAATACGCCGATGGTGATTGCTGCGCTCTTTGACGCGGCTCGTCTCATTAACTCGATCCACGACGGACACGAGCAGATCACGAGCGACCAGCTGGAGGAGCTGCGCAAGGCCTACGACCTCTACCTACACGACATACTCGGTATGCAGTCGGCTACGGAGGCTTCCGATCTGAGCGGTGGCCAGCAAGAAGCTTTCGCAGGAGCGGTTGATCTACTTCTAGACATTCGCTCCAAGGCTAAGGCAAGCAAGGACTGGGAGACGAGTGACCTGATACGAGACAAACTGACCGCTCTGGGCTTTGAGATACAAGATACCAAGAGCGGTGCCGAGTGGAAGGTACTGTAAGACGCTTTGACCCAGACTAGCCTCTAATGCTTTCGCTCATTATTCCAGTCTACAATCGTCCTGACGAGATCGAGGAGTTACTACACTCGCTCGCTCAGCAGCAGACGCCCCCGTCCTACGAAGTCGTTATCGTGGAGGATGGAAGCTCGGTGCCTTGCGCTACGGTTGTGGATCGCTATCGTGACCAGATGAGGATGCATTATGAGGTGGTGCCCAACGGGGGGCCATCTAAGGCGCGCAACATAGGCGTGCGCTACGCCATGGGCGACTGGGTCATCATCCTTGACTCGGACGTGGTACTCCCGCCTGACTACCTATATAACGTATCTCAGGCAATCGCTGCGGACGAGTGCGATGCGTGGGGCGGGCCTGATGCGGCTCCTTCGCTACAAGACGGCTCCTTCGGCATGTGGCAGCGGGCGATCAACTATGCTATGACCTCGCCCCTCACGACGGGTGGCATACGAGGCGGGAGCAAGCGACTGACGAAGCGGTTCTACCCACGCACCTTCAATCTGGGCTGTCGCAAGGCTCTCTTTGAATCGTTGGGAGGCTTCGACGAAGCGATGCGCTATGGCGAGGATATCGACTTTAGCATGCGTCTCTACGAGGCGGGCAGTCGGGTCGCTCTCCTTCCCGAGGCGGTGCTCTATCACAAGCGCCGCGTGGACTTGCGTAAGTTTTACCGACAGGTGTGGCACTCCGGCACGGCTCGTGTGGAGCTCTCACGAAGACATCCCGGGTCGATGCGCTTGACCTACTTACTCCCCACGCTCTTTGTCGTGACGACGCTACTATTCACGCTACTTGCGGTGTGGTGCCCATGGTTTTGGCTCTACCATGTACTCTTTATTGTGACTATCTTTGCAGACGCATTCTGTCGCACGCACTCAGTGGCGGTCGCTTGGCGAGCTGTCGTAGCCTCTTTTGTCCAGCTCTCGGGCTATGGCATCGGCTACCTCAGCCAGCGCTTCAAACGGTGCAAAGCTTAATCCTCAAACTCTATCTCTGAGTTATCTTATGAAACAGATTCCTTGGCAACGCATATTGCTCATCTTCGGCTTCTTCCTGATTGTAGCGCTTGGTTACTTTGCACCAGCGCACTTTGAGGGGCGGACGCTCTTTCAGGCGGACGTGGCAGGCGTTTCGGGCAATGGCTCCGACGTGCAGGCTAGCGATGAGACCTCCTACTGGACGAACTCGCTCTTTGGCGGGATGCCGATGTATCAGATCAGCCCTTCCTATCCCTCGACCAAGCCTCTGCAATACCTGCAAGATGTGCTGACGCTTCGTAAGCCACTGAGCATACTGGGCACCTATCCGTGGCTAATCTTTGCGCTACTCGTAGGCTTCTACATCTTCATGCGTTCGCTCAAGGTCGATCCTCTGCCCTCCGTACTGGGAGCGGTGATGTGGGCCTTGTCAAGCTACTTCATTATCCTCATTCATGCGGGGCACATTTGGAAGTTGACCGCACTCTGCTTCGTGCCCCCCACGATCGCTGGACTCGTCTGGTGCTACCGTGGCGAGCGACTCTGGGGAGGCGCGCTCTTTGCCTTCTTTATGGCGCTGCAGCTCTTGGCAAACCATGTGCAGATGACCTACTACTTCGCACTCCTCATGGGCGTCCTGGTCATCACCTTCTTGGTGCAGGCGATTAGAGAGCGAAAGGTTGTAGACTTCCTCAAGTCCACGGGCGTACTCGTCCTCGCAGGTCTCCTCGCCGTCGCAGTCAATGGGACAAACCTCTACCACACTTACCAGTACGCTCAGGAAACGATGCGTGGTGGCAGTGAACTAACGATCGCTCCTCCACATGCCCCCGAGCAAGCGGAAGCTGAGGTCAATAGTAAGGGACTCTCCAAAGAGTACATCACCCAGTGGAGCTACGGCATCGGTGAGACCTGGACGCTCCTCGTACCCAATACGAAGGGCGGTGCAACCGAGCCTCTAGCTAAGGGACACGCCAAGCAACTTGCCAAGGCGCCCTACGAGTACCAGCAGATGCTGGGACAGATGAACGCTTACTGGGGTGACCAACCCTTCACCTCGGGTCCCGTCTATGTGGGTGCTTTCGTCTGCATCCTCTTCATCATCGGCTGTGTCGTCGTCAAGGGGCCGATCAAGTGGGGACTGCTCATCGCGACGATCCTCTCGATACTGCTCGCATGGGGTAAAAACTTCATGCCGTTGACCAATCTCTTCATCGACTGGATGCCAATGTACGACAAGTTCCGAGCGGTCTCCTCGATCCTAGTCATCGCAGAGCTAACGATCCCGACGCTAGCCGTACTGGCTCTCGTGCAGCTCATCAAGGAGCCTCAGCTCCTACGCAGCAAGAGCGTCTGGATAGCAGGCGGAGTACCAGTTCTGCTCTTACTTCTCTTCGCTCTTCTGCCAGATCTCTTCTTCGGCTTCCTATCCCAGCAGGAGAAGAGCATGTTTGCCGAGCTAGCCACACAAGATCCTCGCTACCTGACGCTACAAGATCAGCTCAAGACGATGCGTATGGACATCTTCCGGGCGGACATATGGCGTAGCTTGCTCTTCATCGTCTTAAGTATCGTACCCCTATGGCTCTTTGCCAAGGGCTATCTCAAGACTCAGTGGCTCTGCTGCATCCTCGTCGGACTGACGCTCATAGACCTGTGGCAGGTAGACAAGCGTTACCTAGCCGATGACGACTTCATCGCCCCACAACTGGTACAGCAGCAAGCAGCTCCTATGACGGAAGCCGATCAGACGATCCTTCAGGACAAAAGCCTCGGCTATCGTGTTTTCAACCAGACGGTCAATAGCTTCAACGATGCCACCACCTCTCGCTGGCACCACAGCGTGGGCGGTTATCACGCTGCCAAGCTACAGCGCTATCAAGACCTGATCACTTACCAGCTCTCTACGGGCAATAAGCAGGTCTACGATATGCTCAATACGAAGTACTTCATCGTCCCCAACCCAGAGACCAAAGCACCTATGGCGGTGACCAATCCAAATGCCTTCGGAGCAGCGTGGTTTGTCGATAGCCTTCGCTGGGTCACTAATGCCAATGAGGAGATGGAGGCACTCACCACGGCAGACCTACGTCACGTCGGTGTCGTCGATCTCCGTTTTGGCGAAGAGCTACCGCAGCCCCTTATGCTACCCGACAGCACCGCTCAGCGTAGCATCACCGTCACCAAGTACACCCCACGACAGGTGGTCTACAACGTATCGGCCGAGGCTCCTGGCATAGCCATCC
>CAMPUN010000006.1 GCA_946997275.1 uncultured Porphyromonas sp. | reverse complement strand
ATTCGGCTTCGGTCACATACGGAGGTATGCTCCCTTCAGACCTCACCCTTAGCGCTTTGCGCTTCATCCTTTCTGCAAAGTCAGGACAATCTTGCAAGCAAGATTGTGAGACTGTTGACTTTTGCAACAGTCTCATACGAGCAGAAGCTATCGCACAACTAGCGAACGATCACCTTGGAGGTATAGGCACGTAGATCGCTAAAGATACGGATCACATAAACGCCAGGCTCCAGTAGTGTCCCGACGGTCGTCGTGACAAGTGCTCCAGACATATCATAAAGCTCGAAGTAGTCCACATCTCCCACTATGCTTAGATAGCCATCCTCGGCAGAGACCACTGGAGCCTGAGCCTGAGCTACAGGCTCGTTGGCAAGAGAAACGCCTAGATAAGTGCTCTCAGCGGTATATACATTACGTCTACTCATGAGACTGCTCTTGAGATTGTCATGAGCGAAAGCTACCACTTTACACTGCTCTCTCTTCCACTTAGCATCTAGCGTACCCTCTAGAGTCATGGTAAAAGAGCCATCAGCTGCAGGGTGCAAGTGATCTCCAAAGGCATCCGTCAGGAAGAGACGAGGGAGTGCATCGTGCTTATAGTTTGCTCCTCCATTAAGCTGTTTTATAGCAGCGACATTGTCCTCTGTAAGGATCACCGTCAGGTATAGATTTTCGGGGTCGAAGGTCCTCTGGAAGGCCACGCCACTGACGACGACCTGGAGCTTGTCTCCTGTGATCGTCTGCTCAATTTTGTCTATCCGGACGCCCCGCTTCTCATCCAGCAGCTTCTTGGTCCAGTAGGACGCCTGAAAGTTGCTAGGGTGCATAAGAAGAGAGATCTGCCCTTGAGGAGCACGATTGATAGCCATTGCTGGGATACCTTTGCCCTGGAAGTAACTGGATATCTGTGAGCTCTCTGGCAGTGCAAAATCGTCGCCTAAGTGATGTCCCACATAGCTGACACGAAGACCCGCATCACTGAGACTCCTGACTGCAGCATTGACAAATGGGTCCGCTCCTGGACAGAAGGTACACCACTCTGCTGTAAATCTCTCGACTAGGACAGTCTTCCTCGGGATGGCATTTGCTTCAGTATCTCCAATACGGAAGGGCAGATCAAGACGCCGATTCGCAAAGAAGTTAGTCTCCCCATTGACCTTCGCTACAGCAAAGTGTACTGCACCAAGAGCGTCACCCTCTGCAGGAATGTCAAAGGCATAATAACCCGTCTTCCCACTCTCCAGCTTTGTCTTGAGGCTATAGGGTATCGTCTTAACCTCCCCCGTACCAAACTGATAGGTAAGATCAAAGGATGTGATGTCAGTCACACCGATATTGCGTACTGTGAATCTAGTCGTGATGTCCTTCCCCTTTTCCGCAGGGTCAAACGTACCCGACACATTCATGATGTAAGCTAAGGTTTGTAGCCTCGTCTCCTCCTCAAGAGTAACGAAGATACAAGCAGATCCTAAGCCCTTGGGGGTCTTAAGGGTAAAGGCATCGTTATCCTCTGATGGATAAGGCACTATCGTACTCGCATAGTAAGAAGTCCCTTCAATATCTAATCCAAAGTCAAAGGGGAGGACTGCAAAGTCTTTATCGTCTATACCTAATGGTTTCGTAGCAAAGCCGACTAGATAACGCTTGCCCGCCTCGGTGACAAAGGGCTTCGTGAGTTCGATCTCATTGACCCCCTGGATGATGCTACACTTCTGCTGATAGAGAGTTGTATTGCCATCCTCTGATAGTATGATGATATAGCTGTTTCCTGCATCGGCTTTATTTGCGGGAAAGGAGATTTTAGTAATCTTGTTGGCTCCCACATCAGGTAGCTTGATATACTCAGAGAGGAAGGACCCTAGATCCTTCTTGGTACCTATATAGTTAAACTTTGTCGCATTGCGATCTGCATAACCAAAGCCTGACAGCGTCTTGTCAGCACGTAGCGATGTGGGAGCCTCCGAGCGTAGCAGACTCTGTGCCGATGGCTCTTGCGCTGCACTCATCGTGACTGCCAGTAAGAGGGTTAGGAGGTAGCTCCATAGAGTAGGCATTCGTTTCATAAGATAAAGTGTTTGAAAAGGTGTGGTCTTCGCATGATACTGAAGAGTAAAGCCCGAAGCTCCTACTTGCTCTACCGAGAGAGAGGTAGTCTTAAGCCATCCTCATCTTAGTACGAAGATGTCTTGCGGAGACAAATGTAAGGTTTTCTGTCAAAACAGATGGTGATCATGTAAATACCCTTAGCCTAGTTGCATGAAAGGGTTCGTGTAATAGTTCCTGTCCCTAGCTTTAGGGATTAGGTTGCGTTTTTTGTACCCTACAGATTTGGATCGATCGTTTTGTGGTTCTTCTTTGTGGACTGTTGAAACGTTTGCAGACTACAGACAGATTTCGAGTACACTAGAGTGCAGGTCTGACTGTCGCTTCTATTACCTTTGCACTGTCCTCAAATTCGCAAATCAAACAATCCAATGAGGCGAGGAACCCATTCTAGGAACGCACGGTCGGGGGCTAGCGGAAGTATAGGCTACACTTTGCTTGCTAGTAGCTAATTGGATCCATACCACCACCGCCAAACTCGTTCGTTGTGATACCCCACAGCTGCCACCCTTTACTCTTTATTTCTTCGAGGGTTGTAGGGTCAAAAGAGTTCCCAGAGAATGAGTATTTCTCAAGCGAACTAGCCCTAGATGCAATGATGGCCATGCCAAAAGTGGGCTTTTCAATAACGAAGAGCTTGCTGGCAAGCCTACTGGTAACTTCTGACGACAGCCTGTTGTTGTAGAGAGATAGGCAGGGAAGACCCTCTAACTCCTCACTCCACTTGACGTAGTCAGGTGTCTCGCTAGTTAGAACTTCTATTTGTGTCAACTGATTGTTGTGAGCCCAAAGCTGCGTAGGTACATGATGTAGTTTAAGCTCTGTGATCAGATTGTCATTGCAGGTACACATCTCTAGCTTCTTGAGATGAGATAGGTCCAAGACTCCCGACACCCTATTGCATCGGATATTCAAAAAGATCAAAGACTCGGGGAGGTCTGTAACGTCTAGAGTGAAGAGACCTTTCTCCTCTATCCACAGATCCTCTAGGTGCTTTAGATGCTTTAAACTAGGCAATGGACAGGGTGTACGAGCTAGATACAATATCCTGAGCTCGACATTGTTTGTTAAGTCTAGCTGTGACACTGCAGTGTTTGTAAGGTCTATAGCCTCTATCTTCTCACACCCAGTAAAGTCAATCTTGCTTAGAGAGGAGCAGTCTGATAGGTCACACATCTTGAAGGTGGGGGACTGGGGTAGTGCGATCCAACGGAGCTGTCTGACATGACGCATGTCTATAGACTGTAGCTGCTTGTTGTGTGACAGATCTAGCTCTGAGAGCGGTGATGACATAACTATAGCGCACTCCTCTAGGTTAGGCGCTTGGGATGTGACGATAGCCTTGACAGGCATTTTCAGTAATTTGAGTGTGCGCACATCCCCTTTGACAACCACAGCAGTGTCAGTAATTGTGTAGCAAGTCCACTCTTTCTTATCGGGGTATCGAGACGAATATTGGGAAGGCTCCATACCCTCTATCTGCAGAGCTCCGCGAGCCTCTAGTCCGATGGATATGGTATCCCCAGGCTGCATAGTTGTAGAAAAGGCTATCCCTGACTCCTTACCTAGGAGCTTCAGTAGTGCTACTTCTTGAGCTACAACGCTAGGGTCGCGTGAGGGGTCTACCTCTTGCTGTCCCTGATGACCCTGATTTGGATCTTCTGAGATGTGAGGCTCTTCCTGGCATGCACAGAAAAGTATCGCTACAAGGAAGAGGCAATATGTCTGAATTGATAGGATTCTCATGTTCTTTTCAAAGTAATAGTTTGACACGGAAACGCCACAGAGAGACAAAAGAGGTACGACACTCTAGCAAATGTCTATACTAAAGCACCGTACGTCGACTCTTACGACAACCTCTGTGATAGGCTGTGCTCTCTTGGCGCATCCGATCAGAGTGAAGATAAGTAAGTCGGAGTGAGAATCACCCCGACTTACTTGTGTACTTGACTTAGTCTATATCAACAGAAATCTTGTAAGACACTCCATTGACGACGACAACGTATATTCCTCTGATGACAGATATCTGCTCTGATGTATAAGCTCCGATACAGCCTTGTGTCATCAATGCGCCATTTACATCGTAGATGGTGTAATGACTTAGGCTGGGAGCTACAATAGTTATCTGTCCGTTTCCTCCATAGACGGATACTTCTTGAGAGATTTGCTCTACGGCATTGTCCTTGACAAACTCAAGACGAATGGTGAGATTTCTCTTTGCCGTCACATCTATGGCGAAGTCGCTTTCAGACCTCTTATTGCCATCGACAGTCCACTGTGGTATATATCCTTGCATAGCCTTGGCTTCACACTTGAAGGTCTTACCCTCTATGCCCTCTACGTGGTAAGCCTTTACTCCAGGACTCATCTCTTGTCCTCTTAGGACCTTGCCGTCTAGACTGACAGTTAGTGAGAACTTGTCCTTATCCCCATCAGCAACACCCTCGGGGACTGTTAAGAAGCATACCATATTAGCTCTTTCGAGCTCGACAGCTATGTTCAGATCGCCCTTGCTAGGCATCTCTAGGAATATGGGGTTGTCATACGATACCTCGGCCACACCCCCTGCAGAGGAGTCTGTCCATGTAGTACCATTGACTATCCAGTTTTTGATGATAAAGCGTTTGTCATACTTAGCAAGCACCTTGACTCGTTGTCCCGGTGCTAGGTGGTCACCACTGTTGACAGACTCGCCATCAATCCAGTTACCTGCATCGTCTTTCTCCTGCTTTGTGACAATAATCTCAGCCTTTGCTGCAGTAGCATTATCGCCCTTAGGAGCGAAGGTTATGACATCGTGCGTATGTATCATCTTTGCCACAATATCTGTGTCCTTATTTATGGACAGCTCGATGTATTGTCCATCGGCGCCAGCATCTACTATGGAGCCTTGGAAGTCGCTTCCATTGACGACAAACTTGTCTATCTTGCAAACGTCTATAGGCTTGACATATGCCCGTACAGTACTTCCATCGTATACAAACTCTGTGGTTAGATCTTCAAATGCTCCACTATCATTTTTGATCTTAAGAAGAGTGCTTTGAGCATAGTCTGAAGGATCTGCTGAGAGGCTTACGGCATAGCGCTTGATTTCAGTCTGGAGCTTGACCTCAACCTTCAGTTGGTACTCGTATGGATCTGTTTGATAGCTCAGCGTAGCATCTGTGCTCTCCTGCTTGATACCGTTAACAAACCATTTGTCCACCTTGTACCCATTAGGACAAGATGCCTCAAATGTAAATAGAGCATCAGCGCAGTTTGTATCTGAGCCGTACAGAGAGCCTATGCGCTGACCAGACACAATCTCCTTTTTACCGTTTTGTGTCTTAGTGACATGGATAGCGAACTTGTCTAGCTCTTCATCTGTCACTCCATCTGGAGCAATGATTTTCCATGAGACCTTTATGGCTGTAAAGTTGGGGACAACTTCAACAGAGCCCTCTTCTGGCATAACAAATCGAAGCGTGGCTCCTCTAAACGGCTTGTCCTCAGCAGCAGGGTCTGTGACCACTTTGCCATTGATGGTCCAGTTGTCGATAATCATTTCATAGTCCCATACAGCTTTGACTGCTACATGAGTCCCTGGTTCAACCTTGTCACCGTTGTCTATCCTCTTGTCGAAGACCCACTGGCCATTCTCCTCTTTCTCTGTGTAGGCTTCGTAAGAGGGCTCTACATACGATGCGTAAGCTCCATCAATCACGTAGAAACAGTGATTGTCGTCTACAAGAGATACAGTTATAGGTGCAGAGTAGGAGTTAGAGTAGGATGGATAGGCGTCATTGCTAATCTTACATACGATTTTAGCTCGTTGTACCCCTTCGCCAAAAGCCCCAGGCTTGAAGGTAAAGACTCCATTTTGCTCTTCATAGTATGAAGGGTCTACTTGGTAATAAAGCGGGTCATACTCGGTCTCAGGAGCGAGGTACCAATCATACGTAGACTGATGAGTGCCCTCTATGAGTCCATCGCTTATCTCATATAGATACGACAAGTCAACCTTTGCGATTCCGACTTTGTCCTCAGGTATAGCAAATCGCTGATTGTCGTACTGGAAGACATACTGACTAGCAGCTTTAGGCTGATTGGATATCAGGTTGCAAAAATCTAGTGCATTGTACTGGAGATCGCAGTAGGTGAGGTTCTTCAGTTCCTTTACCCCCTTTATTGTTGTCAGAGTTGGCTTCATTGAGAGGTTAGAAGAACCTGAGATCATTAGGGACGTAAGCTCTTTGTTTTGCGTTAAGTCAATCTCCTTAAGCATGTGTGATGCTTGGTATATCTGTAGCTTTTTGAGGCCCTTGGCACGTGTCAGATCTATGCTAGTCAGATAGGGCGCACCTGCTACTGTACTACGAGACATGCTAAACGATACTAATGAGCTAGGAGCTACAAAAGAAGATATAGCATTGAAGGAGACTGCCTCTAGCTTAGAGAGGTGTGAGAAGTCAATGTCTGGAGTCGCAATCAAGGCATTAGAGATGGAGAAGTCGGTCAGCTGCGGAGCATTTACTTCTCGTACTCCAATAGGAATACCCTCATAGTCGTCCCCACCCGAGAGTATCTTCACATTGGCTACATCTACAGTGACGACATGATAGTCCTCTACATCTTTGCTAAAGGTGTGGTTGACGTTGCCATTTTCGTCGAGAGTAACATCCTCGATCCCATTGCCTTCGCCCCAGTCAATGCGGACGGTCTGCTGCGGATCGACGAACTCCATGTGCAGGGAGGCTTTCGCCTGACTCTTTGCTGAGAAGAGGAAGACAGCTCTATTCTCAATCTCATTGCCAGGGTAGCTAGACGTATTGGTCTTGATATTGTAGACTAATTGTTTTGACTTGTTAGTGACACCTTTTACCTGGTACTTGACTTCAACGCCAAGAGTCTCCGTTCCTTCTGGTATGTCATTGAAATAGATATACCGCTTGAATCCACTACTATAAATCGTGTTGTAGTCATGAAATGCAAAAGGTATATCTAAAAGGTCTTCGTCGCTCTTTAGTTTTGGATACGACTTCTTTGTGAACGTATATGGCTTGCCATCCATAAAGACTCTAAATGTCATGAAGTCGGTATCTAAGGCCTCTCCATTGACATCTTCTGATGGAAGGACAAAGGTAAATTCTTTATCACTGGCAGAGAACCCATAAAACGTGGGATCTTTAGGCGTTGCAGGTTTAAGTGGCTTAAGGGTAAGACTCAAGTTGTTGTATACTTGATATACGTTAGTAGTTTGGTCTTCGTTGAGATAGACATTGGCCATGATAAGATCGCTTCCAGACAGTCCCTTCAATGTGTGTGCCGTCTGATCATATGCCAATTCAAAGCCTTCTTGAAAAGTATACTTACCGGTCGCATCTTTTGAGACCGCTATCATAACAATAGGGTCATCATTCTTCATGACGAAGGCCATCTGATGTGATAGAAACTTTACGTTAGAGTCATCTGTTAGCGTACCCTTCATCCAAGCTTCGGGATATTTTTGATTCATCCCCTTGACATAGAAGTCTCTTCCCTCAAAATAGCCTTTTGCTTTACTGTTCAAGACCGTACCTTCGTCGTCGGCTTTCGTGTAGCTGAAGTCATAGGAATCTACTTGCTTATCTACATACGCTTGAGGAGTATACTTAAAGTCTCCTGCAATCGCATAATACTCTGTGACATCATCTCCGAAGTATAGAGCCAGATATAGCCCATCTTCTCCGCTTATCGTACCGCTCGTTTTGTCAATGACAAACGTAAACTCATCCTTGGTAGAGAGCACTCCACTAGCATCACAGGCTCTAAGGTAGTAGTACTTCTGTTTATTTGCTCCCCAACCTATGATCATCTTATTCTGAAAGGTGATTCTGTCTTTAGCGTCATTCAGCTTACCTTTCATTAGTCCCTTTATGCTGTTGCGGAACAACATATTGGGCATGTAAACGTCTCCATTCTCACAGAATGTGACTTTTACCTTGTTGTGATACTCATTTATGTAACCCACTGCGGGATCATGGACTCTTAAGTCCATGTAGTAAGTACTGACAGTACCTTCGGGCGCCACGAAGATTACATCTTCAGGCCCCTTTAGGACAGCCCCTTCAGAACGAGTGGGATCGGTCTTGCTCCCGAGATTACTCCTGTAGGATACAGCATTGACAGCTATCGTCAGAGTAGGGACGAAAAGCATAAGGAATGCTAGAAGTAAGGATTTGCAAACCCTATTGGTGTCTATTGGTTTCATATTGATGTTTGTTTTGATGTTTAGCTTTTGAATAGTCGAACGGCAAACCTATCGTTAGGATGCTTGTAGTAACTAGGTAGGACATACATGGAGTTGAAGTAAAAGATGTTGGGATACGCTCCCCCATCTATCTCATAGAGATCTGAAGCCCAATAAAAGCCTGATTCACCTTGCTTGAAGACTGCATTAGGATTTTCCTCCATCTTGATGCAACCCGTAGCAGGTAGCTCGATCGTCTTATTGAGACTACTCTCTTGCTTCCAAAAGGATGCTTGCGTCAAGTCCCTCTCGGCACTTATAGCCAAGCTGGGAGCTATAGGACGAGCAGTGATAACAAGCTTGTTGCTAAACTTATGCTCCTTGTCCATGTATCGCTCATAAGAGTAGCGCCACGCAGAGCAATAGTCTGTCCCCTTAAACCTGACTGCGTAGGTAATTCCCACCGTCGTGTTAAAGAAGTCAGAAGCACCTACTACATTTACTCCGTTGATTACAACTTGCTCAGGCACGTCTTCTCTTAGCGTGTCTTTCTTGCCGTAGTAAGCTATGTTAGGAAACTCCGAAGTGACTGCAAGCCATTCCTTTTCTGTAGGGAGGTGCCACTTCTGCCCATCGATAGTGACCTCAGAAAATCTGCCCTTAGCTTCTGCCCAAGTCAGAAGAGCTGAGCTCTCTGGGAATCCACTCTTATCAAAAGAGACTCCATCCTGAGCTATATTATAAGGAGCGATATACTCCAAAGCTGTAGGGCGTGAAGGACCATCGACGACAGACACGTGAAGTTCGGTCTGAGTCCCCTTTTTGTTGCAGAGTAGCACCTTACACTGACCGACCTTTATCGGGTGTATGTCGACCACTTTACCTCCCTGTGTATAGGTCATCGACAGGATGTCTGAAGGGGCTACTTGGTGTGAGTATATCTGTCCTTTTAGAAGGCTGATCTGCCTGTCTTGTCCCATCTTTATCGTTATATCCGATTCAGATAGCTCGATAGTAGTAGCATCTTCTGACTCTGGGTCAGTGTTGTCTCTGTCACACGAGCAGAGGATACAACAAGAGATGAGACCTATTAAGCCTAGTAAGGAGACAACCTTCTTATGACTCGCTAGTATCATATATTATGCATTAGTAATTAGTGAGATATAAGAAGCTTCTTGATGTAAGTCTTACCATCGCCTGCGATCTTGACTAGATATGTGCCATCGGTAAGGCTAGCGACAGGCACACTATTGCCGCGCATGTCTATCAGCATCACACCGGCATTGTCATAGATCGTAACTTGAGGATTCGTCAGTCCTATGACCTGCATATTGCGCTCCTCAAGCTTCAGCTTGACATCCTCCTTGCTCAAGAGAGGGGAGATAGCCGTAGGATTCTGAATGTAAAAGGCTGGTGATAGGACTTGTGTCTGCTTATTGTCAGAAAGGTCCTTCAGCTCGACCTTTAGGTCAAACCAGCCGCCCTCACCAGCGACTTCGGACAGAGCTCCTCGAAAGAAGTCTCCAAATCCTTGCGCCCAGTAGTGCTCTGGCTTTGACGCTATCTCTAGGGGGTGCCAGCTGTCGGTACCATGCTCTGCGTAATAAAGGGTCGCTGTCACATTCTGCTGCTTACAGCTCCAATATCCCAGCCCCTTGTCATTGTCAACATGGTCAAAGTCTCCTGCTGCAAACTCTACGTAACCCTCTGTGCCTTTGTCAAAGCGATCAGTGATCTCTCCCTCAGCATTGACGAATCTCAGCATCTGAAGGACAGGTGGTGTGAAGTCACTTCGACTCGTATTGTAATCCAGTGTTGTGATGTTGTATCCAGCAAGGTTGTCTACCTGGACGTTGGTGTTTTTGATGACATGGTGTACGACATCTCCCTGAACATCTCTATTTTGTTGCAGTGTAGACTCCTCTTTGGCATCTGTCTCTCGGACCTCTCCGTAGCGTCCTAGGTAAGTATAGCTTAGGAGTAGTGTCTTCCCGTCGGGTATCGTAATAATCGATAGTATTGGGCAACTGTTGCCATACTCAAACTCCCCTTGCTTTTCCGTAAAAGAGAAAACGGGATGTCCAGGATAGATGCTCTGACGACCATCAGGAAGCATGGCATAGCCATACCACAGACCATAGCCAAAGTCTACATACTCCGTGCCTTGAGCATTACCACGGATAGGAAGTCCGACTAGATATCTATAGTCGTATTTAGCCTCACCTTGTACGGAAGGGATGACTGTCCGCTGATCTAGGAAGGCTGGGGCGACTAGCGTCGTAAACCGACCATCCTTACTCTTGGGTAGGTCATACCAAAAGGAGACGTTCTTGTCTTGTAGAATGAACTCGTAGTCAAACATCAAGACGTGTGACAATGCGCCTGAGTCATACACACTCCAGACGTTATAAGCAGGAGAGGCGATGGAGGTATATCCTTTTCCTATTTTCGTTGGTGTAAAGCGTTGCTTCGCCTGAGCATAGTTCTTAGGATCGTTCTTAAGCACTTGACCAGCCTTATCGCTACTATAGGAGAGGAAGTAGCGAGAACCATCTTCGCTTTTGATGCCTTTAACTGTGGCTCCTAAGGAGATGTTCTCTCCAAAGTCGTTAGTATAAATACCATAGTTATAGTCAGGGCTGTAGAACTTGTTGAATGAAGTCATAAGACACCCCAGCTTGTTATGGAGGAAGTATACGTCTGTCGACAAGTGCTTACAGTTCCCAGAGTGCACGAGTTTGCCATCCTGCACAACATTTCCCTGTAGCAAGACAGACTTCTCGTCATAGGATTTGATTTCTGTAAGGTACTTGGCGTCTTGGACGTTAAAGTCAATCGACATATTACGTAGGACGGCAACATTGTCCTTGAAGACAACATAGTGACGCAGATTATCCTTTGATAGATAATACGCATACATAGTATAAGAGCCCTTTGGCAACTTACATTTAGCCTCCCCTATAGTGCTAAAGCTTCGAAGCATGATGGACTCGGGGAGGTTCTCCCCAAAGATGGCTAGAGCAATCCTGTCAGTCTCTGCTGTTTGGTCTAGCATAAATGATACAGTGTACTCCTCCGTAGCTCGGGGGGTATGACTCGTTTGTCTCTTAGGTACACTGAGGTTGTAGGCGTGGCCTTGTATTAAGTGGTTCTCACCATATAGTGTCCTCTGCTCCCCTTGCTTCTGAAAAACATCAGAGTGGGAAGCTAGTGATTGCGACTGCAGAGTCGCACTAGTTAGAAGGATGATGGACAACAGCCCATATAGGCAGTTAGATATCTTCATGTGAAATAAAACTTGAGTTTGTTTAGTGGTCAAGAAGTTGCTTTTCTTGAGAATGGTTGAGGCAAAAGAATCGTAAAGTATTACTCTTGCCGTAGCTTGGCATACCTAGGGCGCATCGCAATAAGCTAACTGTTAAACCCCCAAAAAGATAATTGTCAAGAAGCTGGTATTTACTCCAAGAGTAGTACATAGCTCATACTCTTACGAGGAGTGCTCTAGACCTAAAAAGCTAGATTAGACCTAGTACTGCAAGCAGTGGGGTGGATTATCTTCTGACATATGGTGATGCGTTTTAGTTAAGCGTTTCGGCAAAGATAGTTTTTTTTTCTTAGAAGTACAACAAGATCCATTTCAGTGCAAAGTCGTACATTCCACCCACTAATGCAATTTCTCAAGAATGATGTTTTTGAAGACTTCAGTGGGTGTCTTATAGTTTAGGTGTTTTACGGGGTCTGTTGTTCAGATGATTCTGAATATCTCTGATGTCATCGTCAGAAAGCAGATTAAAAGATTTCCCTTTAGGCAAGACCATTGAATTTGACATCAAATATTTCACCCAAAAAGTGTCTTACAAATCAGAATTCGCTCCGCCCTTCGAAAAACTTCATTTGACACTCAGCGAGTTCCGACTCTTGCTTCCTCAAATATCAAAGCAAAACATCTCAGAACTCGTTTTTGCCGAGAAATTTGGGCTGGTGGTTAGCTGTTAGCTAGAACTGGAAGTAGATGAAGGGCTGCACGCCACTGCTCTGGAACTGGACGACGAGCAGCACGACGAGGGCGAAGAGGAGCGCCTGACCGACGAGCGGCATGCGACTGATGCTACGCTCGAGGGGACGGAAGGCACGCTGCGGGATGAAGTGCGCTACGAAGCCTAGCACGATGAGCGTTACGACGAGCCAGTAGCCCTCGATGAATTGCGGGATGATCTCTGGGTGAAACTCATACCGTATCATCTCAAACATTTGCCCGATGCCCTCCATCGTCGGCATGCGGAAGAAGATCCAGGCGAAGCAGACGAAGTGGAAGGTGAGGATCATCCCTAGGTAGCGTCTGAGCCGTCCCATGGAGGCTCCGTCAAGGCGTGCCCACGGGCAGATCTGCATATAGAGTTTGTGCAGGGCGAGCGCGACGCCGTGCATACCGCCCCAGAGGATAAAGCGCAGGCTAGCTCCGTGCCACAGGCCACCGAGGAGCATCGTGATGAGGAGGTTGAGATAGGTGCGCAGACGACCACGACGACTGCCCCCGAGCGGTATGTAGAGGTAGTCCCTCAGCCAGGAGGAGAGAGAGATGTGCCAGCGTCGCCAGAACTCGGTGATGGTGGCGGAGCGGTAGGGCGAGTCGAAGTTGATATTGAAGCGGAAGCCGAGCCAGAGAGCTATGCCGATAGCCATATCGGAGTAGCCGGAGAAGTCGCAGTAGATCTGGAGGGCATAGCCGTAGATGGCCATAAGGTTTTCGAAGCCACTGTAGAGGGTGGGGGCATCGAAGACACGATCCACGAAGTTGAGCGAGATATAGTCGGAGATGATCGCCTTCTTGATGAGCCCCGAGAGGATCAAGAAGAGCCCCTCGCCAAACTCTTGCTTGGTAACTCGTATCGGTCTATAGATCTGCGGTATAAAGTCTTTGGCACGTACGATAGGTCCCGCCACAAGCTGGGGAAAGAAGGAGACGTAAAAGAGGTAGTCCACCCAGCGTCTCAGCGGGCGTATCTCGCCTCGGTAGATGTCGATGACGTAGCTGAGCGACTGGAAGGTGAAGAAGGAGATGCCGACGGGGAGGAAGATGTC
>CAMPUN010000005.1 GCA_946997275.1 uncultured Porphyromonas sp. | reverse complement strand
AGAGTAGCCTTTATAAGCCCCCGTCAAGTTTGGTTGATACGAAACAGAGATCATAGGATCATAGCCCCAAGCATCAGTACGCTTGACATTCTTCTGCAATACATCTTTGTACAGCGGATAGGCCACATAGTGAGCTAAGTGTAGCTTCGTATTATACAGCAGGAAGTAGTTGCGTGCCGAGGGATTGCTCGGGAGGTTGTGCTGTATCTCCAGCGTATTGGGAAGATTCTTCTTGGCGGGCAACTCGAAGTATTGTCCAACCTCTGCGACCTTGCCCGTGCCCGTGTCCTTGAGCGTGATAGTGTGGGTGCGCTGCTGCCCCATGACGATGTTCTGACCCTCACGTAGTGGCCAGGTGTAGGTACGTCCGTTGGGCAGCGTGAAGAGTACCTTCATCTCGCTCGTGGTCTTCTCGATAGGTAGGAGTAGCGCCGTAGCCGTAGCGGTAGCACCCGAGACGGTGACTGGCACGGAGATCTCGGCCGTAGAGCTAGTATCGACCTGCCACTGACGACTCAAGAGGTCTAGCGTACCCGTCGTTGGCATACCGACGATACGCACCTTGACACCCTCTAGAGAGCCTCCATCCTCACTGCGCATCTCAAAGTGAAGCGAGGCGAGTGCCTGACGAAAGACTAGTTCCTTTGCGACATCGGGTGCAATGGCAGAGAGATTGTCCGATATAAGGAGCGGCTTGAGCGAAGCTTGCTCAGCGACGCTGTAAGCGATCTTACCCTCCTGCGTCTGAGCATTATAGGGATAGTAAGCGAGGATATCATACTTCATCGATGAGTCCCACTGCACCTTCTGCTGCTCATCATAAGGGTCAAAGGTCGCGATGCCTCCGCCACGAGTAGTCTTGTAGTGCAGGTTGCTATGCTGTAGTTGCTCAGCCGACCAAGTGGTATTCTGCGCTGTGCGACGTACATAGATACCGATCTCGTCGCCAGCCTCCCAAGCGGTGCCAGCGACACGCAGGTCGTAGTCCTGCTGTGAGGCGAGGAAAGTTTGATTGATATCAGCCTGAGGATGCTCCGCGCCACCCTGCCTACCCGTTGGCTGGCAAGAAGCTGTCAAGAGCAGCCCCCACGAGAGAGTCAATAGTGTGAAGAGTAGACGATATGTCCTATTTGCCATAGATTAGTTGTGTCAGATTAACTAGAAACATGTGATGCCGTAGCAACAGCTCGTGGAGCCCTTCGTGCGCCTACCAAGACGCACGGCAAAAGTACCCTACGCAGATTACAGTATCGTTACTACGACGTGACAAAGCTACTAAAAAAAAGCTATGCCGTCAAACAGCCCGTCTCCTCATCTCTCCTAATATCTAACTTCTAACCTCTAATTCCCAACTCTCCTGAGGAAATCGCCAATAGCTCCCTGGAAAACGGAAATTCCTCACGGAGGGCCGAAATAAAAGTTCGGAAGAATGAAATCAAACTTCGGAAGAATGAAATCATAAGTCCGAAGAATTTTTCCGTTGCTCCCGAGGGGAATAAAAAAACCACCGAGGAGTTTGGAGTTTCCTCGGTGGGGCGGTGAAGTATCTGCTTGATCTATTGGGGTAGCTACCCTTCAATCGTCTCATGGACACTAGCCTTGTAGAATTTGGATTGGGAGCGTGAACCGATAGCTCAGATGAGTCAAAGGAAAAATCCGGTAGAACTTTCTTTCCGTTCGGAGTGACGAAAAAAGCACTACAAAAGTGTGCCTCATTTAGAAAAGAAAGCGTATCTTTGTGGCAACGGTTTCAGAAACCTTGTAAAGTATGTTTATCTCACTTTCCCCCTCAAACCAGCAGTGGAGCGACCATCTCGTCAAGCTTCAATGCATGTCCCATTAAGCCATATAGTTCCAAGTACACTAAATACGAATCACTTACCTGTATGAATAAAGTCTTAACTTCTCTTCTCACAGCGACACTTCTAGTCGTCACACTCCTACAGCTCGTATCCTGTAGCAACAAAGTCCCAACGGCCGATGATGCTAAGTATCTGCCAGAGTTTCATGACACCTACTTCGGAGGTGCCTCTGATATGCTCTCGTCTAATGAGCTAGCGCTCTATGTAGACTACTCTACTTGTATAGCACTCGGGCAGGAGGCTCCCTTCTTTCAGGCACTCGTCCCCTCATGGACCAATGCTACAAAAAGGTTTTTCGCCATCAAGGGTAGCACCATCGAAGAGCACTCGGCAGACTCCACCTTCCTCCTGCTACGCAATGTCAGTGAGGTCAACTATGCAGACATCAAGACAGCAGCAGAGCGCATCACAGCTGGCTCCACAGAGGCTGTACTCCTGACTGACGGAGAGTACTTTCAGCCATCTGAAGCTAAGGGGAATATCAACAATCCCTACTTAGCAGAAGCCTTTAAGACATGGCTCAAGAAGGGGCACGACATCTACATCTTTGCAGAGCCATACGAGGAGCTATACAAAGGTGATACTTACCAGAAGAAGAGATTTTACTTCATCTTTACAGACAGCAGGCTGACAGGCAATATCTATGAGCGGATCATACAGACTGTGGATCTAAAGCAATTTCCCAACGTGAGTCTATTCCATCTCTCTGCTGACCATCCTACTTTATATACGGCTGATGGTCGCGCCACAACTCCACACTCCACGCTCAATGCAAAGGTGACACCTGGAGCCAATGGGTACTATGAGATACAAGACTGGGAGATAGACTGGAAGAGTGGCATCGAGCCCCTACTAGTCAATGCTACAGACCCAGAGACTGGGGAGCCACTACCATCTGGAGAGCCCTTTACATCTGGTCTCAAAGTGGACAAAGGTAGCTTCGGTGGGTATCGTATCACAGGCGTCTCTGCCAAAGTGTACAATATCAATCAGGAGTACACTGACTTCTACACAAACAAGGAGGCTAAGGTAGCACCTACCAAGCAGATTACCCCCGCTGAGTGCGAGAACTTTGTTGAGATCGATAACAAAGCATGGCAGAAGGATGGCGTCATCAATCTGCACTTTAATACAGAGTATTACGACCCCGCCTCTGTCCTAAATGGTAGCCCGTTTAACTACTTCAAGATCGATCTATGCGTTGCCGAGGTACAGCCAGACGTAGAGCAGTATCAGAACAAGCTCTCCTTCGACAGTATAGACATGCCAGGCAATCAAAACGTCTCTGTCGTATCAAGCATACAGCAGAGCCTGGCGGACCCCGACATCATGAACAAGATGAACTCGTGCGTCATCTACTCAATCTATGTCAAAGCAAACCAACGATAAATATCAAACAACATAAACTACTATGACACCTATCACTAATGTCAATCAGCTCAACCAACTAATGAGCAGTACCATGATTTATGCCGTCGTGGTAAGTCTTATCGCCTTAGCTATAGCCTGGGTCATCACAAGCTATATGATCCCCTGGGAGGGAGGCAATGATCGCTCTTACATCAAGCGTCGCATAGTCTACATCATCGTCGGGCTCCTAGCGGTGCTAGGCTTCTGGCTCTACAACGACCTCGCAGTAATGGGGTACATCAAGAACTCTGGTCTGAAAAACATGTTTGCTGCATGCAACTTGAAGTGTGTAGGCATTAACCTCGGCATCTATCTGGTCGCAGGTGTAGCGCTTATGTTCACCTTCCGTCGCTCTAAGTTTGGCTCCATCCTCGGTAAAGAAAAGAAGTAACAGACACTATAGCTATGAATGAATTCTTTGTATTAGGCATCGGAGGTACAGGAATGCGCTGTATCGAATCCTTGATTCACCTCTGTGCGATAGGCATGTTTGACAATACTGTAATACATCTCCTCGCACTAGATACGGATAAGAACAATGGTAACTTCTCTCGACTCAAAGAGCTCAAAGAGGCATACTGCAATGCCAAGGGAGCTGATGAGGCCAGTCGAGTCGCCCTTGAGAACACTTTCTTCTCAGCCAACTTGAAGTACTACGAGTTTAGCCCCGACTATGAGCAGAAGAGCACCTTTAGAGCGGTCTTTGGATATGGCGATACACGCGATCGCAATTACGAGGAGGCTGATCTAGCAAATCTCGTCTTCTCTAAAAATGTCCAGGAATTCAACCTGCTTCATGGCTATCGAGCTCAGACGCACCTCGGCTCTATGATGATGTATCACTCCATCATAGAGGCAGCCAAGTCTCCTCGGGACAACGACCTAAAGCGCTTCTTGAACAAGCTGACTACGGCTTCTCAAAATGGACAGCCCCGAGTCTTCATCCTGGGCTCTGTTTTTGGAGGTACTGGAGCCTCATCCATCCCCATCATCCCCCAGGCCATCTCGCAAGCTGCTGGGATCATAAGTAATGGTGTCGCCAATGTACTGAGTAATGCATACTTTGGATCTACGCTACTGACAGCTTACTTCACCTTCAAGGCTCCAAATAGCAATGAGCTCAGCAATCAAAAAGTCATCGCGACGAGTGATAAGTTTGCTCTGAACTCGCAAGTGGCCATGATGTTTTACAATGATGACAAGACAGTAGCAAGCACCTATCAGAAGTTCTATATGCTCGGTACAAGGGGCTTGGACTGGGATCCTATGCAGAAGCAGTCAGACCAAGTTACTGCGACTATCACGGGTGGAGAGCAGCAGAAGAATGACTCGCACTACATAGAGTTACTAGCGGCTTGCGCTGCTCTCAACTTCTATAGGATGGATGAAAGCCAGCTCAAGGACAACAAGTCTCAGAATCATACAGACTACCTCTATCGAGCCGTCGATGAGAGTGACAAGCTAGACTTCCAAGACTTCGTAGGCAAGGATCGAGCTAAGGAGTTTGCTCAGAAGTTTGGCAGTCTCATCGCCTTCGCTCTCTTTTGCAATGGAGAGGATGACTTCATCGAGAGTGTACGCGCTGGAAAACAGAAAGAGATAACAGAGTTTTCCGAGATGGATGTGACCCAAGTGACAAGTCTACGTGACTACTTCAACTTATTCTTCGTCAAGCGAGACAACGACACCCTACAAGAAGGGTGGCTACGTCAGCTCCATAGATCTGCAGGTGGTGGTGACTCATTTCTATTTAATGCAGCGCTATTCTCTCCATCAACCTATAAGGAGCTGATGAAGGTCAACTGGAATGAAGATCTCTATCGCACTGAGGGAATAGGCAAGGATTATAAATATAGCAAGACAGGGATGCTCCTGGCTAAATCAAAGTTTGACCCCTTCAAGAAGAAGCTAATCGCAGTACGAGATAAGCAAAAAGACTGGGCCAAGATTACCAACAAAGGAGAGCAACTCTATAAGCTAGTGTTTGATACGCTTGCTGAGCTATATAACTTCAACAAATAAGTCAATTGACACAACGGATACAACTATGTCTAAAGTACTACTGATAAAGAGTGATACCAACGTAACGACAGGCACCCCTGGGCAGTGGAACGAGCTCAATATGCCGGTCTCATACATTCAAGGCATCGAAACAGGCAAAATACTTGATGACCTCACAGCAGACAAGTTAAATGCAATAATCTCTGGAATCCCCACGCCATGGGCTCGTGCCAAGCTTTTTAAGTTTGCACTAAGCACACTCGATTCTTCCAATTCAAATACTAGTAGATCGGGACTAGAGCAACTCTATAAAATGCTGTGTGATGAGTGGAAGGGGCTACTGGCTGTCATCGCTCTATACCCTGACAGAATCCGCTTTTCTGATCCTATCAAGATGGATGTCAGTGGCCAGGCTTATGGCATTGCGTCAGCCTTCGGTCGTATGCTTTTTGACGACAAAGACCTTTGGTGCAATCAAGACAAGCTAGCACAAGAGCCTGACACGCAGCCTTTCATCCAGCTGATTTACTATCGCGATTGTTTGGTCGGAGGTACATCTCCTATGACGGGCGTATTCACTGGTGTGGAGTATGACAATCTACCTGAGACTACTGACATACGCTGGTATCGAAATGGACGATTTGAAGACCCTACTCCCTATCTATCGCCAGACCATCTGCAGAAGCTATATCTCTTTGTCAAGAACCTCAACAGTAATCTGAAAGCCTTCGAAGAGAAAATCAACTCGCAGCGTGGAAATAAGAAAGAAGAGGACATTGAAGGGTTTAAAACGATGATTCGTCGCTGGAAAGATGAGCTACTTCAGAAAGGCACTGACCTGAGGGATAGAGGTCCTGTAGCCCCCTACTCCAATCTAGAGTGCCCATTTTCTTTGCTTTTTGAGAGCGATGTGCCTGTCTATCTGAAGCTGGACGACTACACCTTTACCTATACAAATGAAGGCATCGGTGAGTACAAACTTATCGGGGATATCCAAAAGCTACTTAGCGATGATAAGTTTGTCATCGGTTGGGTGGAAGATGAGGATGCCCGTCCTAAGCTGTCCGAAGCACCCGTATTCTACTTAAAGGTGAGAGACTTACAGTCTAAGAAGAACTATTACTTTACGATTCCCCTATCAGAGTCAGGAGTAGATATCTTTAAGAACGATCTCTCAGGGATGCTAGGCTACAGTGAGTCTGACAACGTAGATCTCTCTGGATTAATCACCGACTCAGGACAACTAGCTGCGACACTCTCCGTCAAGGTAGATGGGCAAAGAGTCACACTCAACACGCGAGAGTACGCTATTCACTGGATGACTGACCTTGGGAAGGTTATCATGTGGCCCAACTTCGTCTCAGAAAACTGGAACAAGTACTACCTCTACTCCGAGTTCACCTCTGATGCTCAGGAGCTGTTTGAGCCGATCTTTAAGGTCCAAAACAAGTTTATCAAGACTATCAAGGGGGCTTTCTGGACAGGGGATTATCAAGCAGAGGTAGACGAACCTAAGCAAGTAGATATCAAGAAGCTCATCACTTACCCTGCTGGAGAAGGTGAGGATCTACATAAGTACAACATTATCTCTTCGGACAAGCCTCTAGGTGGTATGGTCGCATACGTCAAGGATATGGGTAAACCACGACACGCCGGGTTCCTCATATTCCGTCCTCAGGTAGTTGAGGATCGCACCTCGCTATCCATACAGACGGAGGCTGTAGTAGGCTTTGACTTCGGGAGTAACAACTCCTGTGTTTTCTACAACGAAGAAAACAGAGAGCCCGCTCCTATACAGTTTGAGAACTACCGCCTAGTACTTGTAGGCAAGGAAAATAGTAACCTACAAGCGGTAGCCGAAAACAATGAACTGCTATTCTTCTCAAACTACCCTGCGCTCAATGGCCAACTCAAGTCTTGGCTACACGAGCAAGACACTAGATACAACACCTACAACCAAGACTTAGAGATCGCTGGTGGTGTACCAGTCAACCGTCCCAACGTATTGGTTCGCAAAATGGATCGCTTTGTCATCACCACGCAAGCTGGCACCCTGCACTATAATATGAAGTGGCTCAGTGGAGCAACGGGACTTCGTAAGAAAAAAGCCTTCCTCAAGACCATCTGGCTCCAAGCTTGCGCTTATCTCTACAAAAACAGGATTCATCCATCCAAGTTAGTATGGAGCTATCCTGGCTCTATGATGCCTGCTGACTGCTCTGACTTAGAGCGCATCTATGAAGACCTAGTCAAGCTAACGCCTATCACAAATTCTGGTAAGACGACTGTGCTGAGCGACCGACCTACGACAGAGGCAGAGGCTGTCTGTAGCTTTGCCTTATCACAGGAGTTCGGACTCAATGCAAACAATCTCTTCCTAGGCATTGACGTAGGAGGTAGCACCAGCGATATCCTGATTCTAGGCAAAGACCCTAAAAACGGCAATAGGTCCTCACTCCTGAGAGAGAGCTCAGTGCGAATGGCTGCTGGTGTCTTCTTTAATACGGTTATCAAGTCCCAAGCGTTTAGAGAAGCGCTTATAGCTTTCCATGAGGGAAAACAGACGAATGTCTATGTAAGCAATATTTTGGAGCTTCAGCAAGAGCCGTCGAAGGCTCCCTACTTCCTCAATAGTATCTTTGATCAGCTACAGACTAGCGAGGAGTACGATAAGTTCTATAGCTCGATAGACAGCAACGCCAAGTCTGTCTTCACAATACCAGCTTATGTGACAGGTCTACTGCTCTTCTACTCTGGTATGCTAATCGGTAAGACGATCAAGACTGAGCAGCTAGACGATGTTAGAAGAGTTGATATACTCTCCTTTGGCAAGGGTGGACGTCTCTTCCATTGGCTGAAGAACTCTGCAGGTAGTAGATCTACGAATGATTACTACCAGACCTGTCTCAACGCCGGTGTTAGCTGTGTTATAGACAAGGAGCTAGAGGTGTGCTATAGAGAGGAGATTGCAGTAGACAACAAAGCCGAAGTGGCAAAAGGTCTTGTCAATCCAAAGGAACTCCACAAAAAGGAGCAAGGAGTATCCTCTGACATCTGTGGAGAGGCAGACGTTAGGTACACCATGGAGGATGGGAGCATACGTCAGCTACTTGTAGACGATGAGCTAACGGGAGAGTATTTTGCCAATGAGATGAACAACTTCACATTCCAAAGCGTTCCAAACTTTGAGAAGTTTATGAACATCTTCATTGACTTCGTCTGCCAAAAGACACACCTGTATCCAGAGGCCGATAAGCTACGTGAAGATCTAGCAGACCTTCCCAATAGGATCGCCAGCTTTATCTGCAACTCTGATGATGAGTACAAAAAGGCACGCAATGATCAGCGTGACGGATTTCACTATCACCAGCCACTCATCATCGCAGAGGGTGCATGTTTCTTAGAGACGCTTATCAAGCGGGTGTTTAACTAATACGATTAATGACACAGTCTCTAGCATTATACATTGACAAGTATTACATCGTCGGAGCAACCATCTCCGACGGTGTAACTCGTCGTGTGTTACCATCTAATAATGAGGATCGCTTTTGGCTTTACTTCTATGAAGACACCGCTAGCGATAATATTATATACGGCAAGAGCTACAAGGAAGGCTATCACAGCAACAAGCTTCGCCATCACGGAGATGTATTTGCACACTTGACAGACAGAGAGTTTACATTCAAGCGATATGGTCGAGATCAAGAGATGCACAGAATCTTTAAAGCGGCAGGTATCATAGACGAGCTAAAAAAAGCTCTAGGAGAAGACGACGTACACCCCATAGAGACTTACTTGTCCTTCTCTCAAGACATATCCTATGCAGCTCGCCTCACCTTCATTCGAGATGTACTGCAACCAGAGGGCTTTGACGTCAAGGAGTCTGCCGTCCGCATTGATCACCTCGCCTTAGAGCGGAGCTTTAGAGAGAAGAAATATGACCAAGAGGGGCACTATCTACTACTCAACGCCTGCAATGAGAATCTGCACTATGCTATCTACAAGCATACGGGAGACATCCCAATCAGAGTATTAGAGGGATGCCTTGAGGGATTAGGTATCAACCTCACTGGCAGAGCACTCCTAGAACAAGTCTTGAAGGAGATCAATGCGAGGCAGCTCATCATCAGAGAGGAGGATCGCGAAGCTGAGTATCTACATCTAGCGAGTTATGTAGAGGACTGGCTCTCTGAGTTGCAAGCGACGCAACCTGGGCGCCCATTCACACTCACTAACATCAGGCTCTCCAAGATGAGTGACAATCCTTACGACGTTATACTCATCAAGGGCTCCATTCAGGCCCGATCTGAAGCGATCATAGAGGATATCATTCGAGAGATCACAAATAGCGTATCACGACTAAACAAACCACAGAGTGCACGACTAGACGAACCACAGAGTGACATTAAACTTAAGGGAATACTCTTCCTAGGCGATACCTTTGAGAACTCTCTATTTGAGGAGAAGCTACTCAAGAGATACTCCATCCCTTCGGAGGCTTGCATTCACTACACGGATAGTGACCTTGTTTCAATAATTGGTGTGTATCCGCTGATTGATTGTAGCCAGTTCTCGGAATCAACACAGAGTACACTCGCTAGAGGCGAGGATGAGTTAAAGCGACTGCAATTAGCCAAGGAAGAAGAGCTGCGTAAGATTGAAGCCGAGCAAAGTCGCTCTGAGCAAGCTGAAGCCGAGCGTAAAGCCTTTGAAACTAAGAAGAACTATGAGGAGGCGATGAGCAATGTCGCTGACTATGAAAAGCAAGGAGAGTATGCGCAGATGCTAGACTGGGCTAAAATAGCTCTAGAGCATCAACCCGACAGTGCTGAGGCTAAGAAGAAAGTTGAGGAAAGTACTCGTCTGCTCTCCGAGATGAAAGTGCGAGAAGAGCAGTACAAAGCCACTATGATGCGAGCTCAGAAGAGCTTTGGAGATGGTCTATGGTCAGAGGCTATCGCTCAAGCAGAGATGGCTCTGAGCATCAAGTCAACCTCTAAGGAGGCCAGCCGCATAAAGTCCGAGGCGTCAAAGTTTCTCGAGAGATCCGAGCAGATTGACACTTTCTTTACCAAAGCAGAGGCCTATCTAAGTCAGAAGGCCTACCAGGAGGCTCGCATGGAGATCCAAAAGGTCCTAGCTCTAGACAAAAATAATAAGAGAGCTATGGACCAGCTATCAGACATTGATCAAGCTATAAAGGAGCTCCACAAGAAGATTGACGCCCTCAAGCTAGAGCTTAGTAGCGCTATAGACACAGGCGATCTCGACACAGCGATCTCCCTGACCAATAAGCTCATAGAGATAGATACAGAGCATCAGCGAGAGTGGACCGAGCAGTCTCAGCACCTCAAAGCAGAGCAGACGCGACTGGCTCAGGAAGCTGCCGAGTGGGCAAGCCTCAAGGAGCAGATAGACAAGGCACTCTTTGGTGAGCAGTGGGACGAGGTAGTTCGCTTGGGAGAGGCGGCCCTCAAGCTTCGTGAGGATCCTCTCCTAAGGGCAAACCTCGATCGAGCTAGACAAAAGCTCGACACCATCAGACAACAAGAGCTATACGACCACGGCATCTCACAGGTCAAGAGTTACATCGTAGACAAGGAGTGGGACAAAGCCAATGAAATGCTCCTAAAGCTACAAGAGCAGTACCCTGAGAAGAAAGACAGCTTCAAGAAGCTCTTCAATCAGATATTCGAGGGCGAGTCGAAAGCTACACAACACTCCCCCGCTAAGGCTCCTAAAAAGGATTCTTTTGATGACGACTTCTTTGGCACCCCCACGCCTCGTCAGAGTAGTAAGAGTACCAGCTCTACTAAGCAGAAATCTCAGGCAAAGCAGAAATCAACTGATAGTAAAGCATCAGGTGACACTTCTAAGCCTGCGAAAAAGAAATTCTCTATTGACGACTTCAATTTCTAATTTATAAACCTATAACCCAATCAACTATGGCAGAAGTAACACTCAAAAAGAAAGTAACGCTTCGCAAGAAGCAAGAGCAAGCAGACTTTACCTTCAATGGTAAGCTGAAGGTCAAGCTCTTCTGGAAGACCGAAACAGACCTTGATCTAGCCCTCTTCTTCAAGAAGAAGGATGGCTCCGTAGGTGGTGTCTTCTCAAACGAGTACCGTAGTAAGAAGAGCGACTTAGGATCACTTGAACAATTCCCTTATATACTCCACATGGGAGATGCTAAGGAGCCTGCAGCTGGTACAGAGGAGACAGAGCAGATCAACGTAGCTAGCCTTGATGAGATCGATGAGGCTTACGTATGTATCATTAACTACGATGCTGCCGTTGAAGAGCGTGATGTCACTTATGCACAAGAAGGTGGCCGTATCGAGATCCAAAGCGACTCGGGCGATTACCTTGAGGTGCTAGCAGACTCTCCTGAGGAGGGTCCTATCTACAACGTCTGCTCCATCAAGAACAATGGTGGCACATACGCACTCAAGAACGAGAGCCAAGTGATGGATTTGAGCCGTGCCTTTGATAATATCCCAGGCTTCGCTCTTATTTGCAACTAGGCTATGGTTCAGCTAAAGCGAAAAGTAACTCTACGGCAGAAGCAAGACGTCTCCACGCCTGCTCCAGAGGCCTCTTCAGCGCCTACAATAAGGCGTAAAGTGACTCTGCGGCAGAAGCAAGAGGCTGTGACTACTCCGCAAGAGTCTACTCCCAAGCCAGCACCAAAGCAGGCGCAAAAGGTTGCACAACCTACTCCAAAACCTGCTCAGAAGGTAAACCAGCCTGCATCTCCAAAGCCAGCTCCAACACCGGCTGCTCAGCCAGTACAAAAGTCTCGCAAGGGATTGGTGTGGATTATCGTGATTATTGTTGTACTACTCTTGCTAGGAGGAGGATACCTCCTCAAAAACAAGAGTGTCAACTCCTCAGACAGCACCAGTATGGTTGCATCTACGGAGGGGGCACAACAAGAGTCCCCAGCGACAGCTCAAGATGAGGCGACTCCCCCAGAACAGGCAGACGCTGACATGACCACGGACGCAACACCTGATCAAGGGACCGCAACTACTCCCGAGGCTACTCAGCCAGCAAGCGCTGAGAGCGCTGCTGGAGGAGCCTCTCAGGCTAAGGCTAGTGAGGCTAGCAAGGCAACAGCCCAGCCCGATAGTAGAGCCGAGGCCCCTGCTGCTTCGCAAGCTGCAAAGCAAGAAGCCACGCCTACTCGAGAGAGCGCAAGGGCCTCTGCCGCAGTGGACTCAAACAAGTCCATCGATGAACTCGCTCTAGAGGTCATCAAAGGTAACTACGGCAACGGTGCTGAGCGCAAGAGCAAGCTTGGCGCACGCTATGAGGAGATCCAAAAGAGAGTCAACGAAATGTGGAGGTCTATGCCACACTAGTTTATCTCTACTCGCTAATACTTATTAGCCTATACATCTATGGGTACGGAGGGCGTCTAAGCTCCTTCGTACCCATTTTTAATTCTTCCGAGGGGAAGCCCGAACAGCTCTCGAGGAAACGAAAATTCCTCACGGAGGGCCGAAATAAAAGTTCGGAAGAATGAAATGAAACTTCGGAAGAGAGAAATCAAAGTTCCGAAGAATTTTTCCGTTGCTCCCGAGGGGAATAAAAATCCCCACTGAGGCGTTTGGAGTTTCCTCAGTAGGGCGGTAGAAGGGGTCGGTAATTTTATCTGTAGGTCAGAGGAGGTGTGACAGGAGTTGGTCGGTAAGGGCGAGGTGCGTGTAGGTGGCGTAGCAGTGGTCTGTATGCCATAGTGCGGTAGCCACGGGATCGCCCCACGCATTGTACTGCTGCGCTACCGTGGGGAGCGGATCGATGATGCGGGAGTAGTGGAACTCGTGTCCACGCACCGCCACACCCTCTATCTCAAGCTGTCGGTAGCCGAGGGCTAGCCCGCGTTGCTGCATCGTGGCGGTCTGCTGTAGCGCCCCCACGAGCGGATAACTGCGCCCCTTCTCGTCAACAATCGCTTCACAGAGGAGGAGCATGCCCCCGCCCTCGGCAAGCATCGCTCCGCCTCCACGGATATAGTCGCGAAGGCTGTCAAGCATTGACTTATTGGCGGACAACTGCTCTAGATGTAGCTCGGGATAACCGCCAGGGAGGTAGACGAAGTCGCTCGGCGGAAGCTCCTTGTCGGCGAGCGGACTGAAGTAAGTCACCTCGCCCCACTGCTCTAGCTGGCGCACATTCTCCTGATAGAGGAAGTTGAAAGCGTCGTCACGAGCCACGGCTATACGACGAGGCGTTGACGAAGCCAGCTTTTGCAAAGCAGGAGCTTCGTGGGATCGCTCCTTTCGCTCTGAGGAGATGGCTAGAAGGCGGTCAATATCCAAATGTTGCTCTAAGAGGTCGGCCACCTGATCAGCGTAACGGTCTATCTGCGCCAAGTCGTCGACGTCTAGTCCTAGATAACGACTGGGGATGGCGATGTCGTCGACACGAGGTAGCGAGCCCAGCACGGGCACGCCCGCATCAGCGGCAGCTTGCGTGAGATAGGTTAGGTGACGCTCCGAGGAGACCTTATTAAAGATGACTCCCGCTATCCGGACCCTAGGGTCAAAGTGCTGCAGCCCGTAGAGCAACGGAGCCACCGTGTAAGCCATCGAGCGCGGGGTCACGACCAGCACGACGGGCAGGTCTAGGAGACGAGCGATGTCGGCCGCAGAGCCTTTGTCCCGATCGTAACCGTCGAAGAGCCCCATCACCCCCTCCACGATGACCGCCTGAGCGTCCTGACTATAATGGTCGTAGAGTGCCTGCACGCGCTCGGCGCCGTACATGAAAA
>CAMPUN010000004.1 GCA_946997275.1 uncultured Porphyromonas sp. | reverse complement strand
TTAGATATAACGACTGAATCATGAGTTTGCGTATCAACAAACTTCTGAGCGATGCTGGTATCGGATCGCGCCGTGAAGTGGAGAAGTACATCGTCGCTGGACGTGTCATGCTCAATGGCGAGCGGGCTGAGCTAACGGATATCGTGGTAGAAGACGATATCGTCACGCTAGACGGCGAGGAGCTCCCTGTCAATGACATCCTGCGTGAGGCTCTCTCGATGAAGCACTACCTAGAGGCTCAGCAGGAGGACCGAGAGGCTAGAGAGGCTGCTCGAGAGTACTCTCCACGAGGTGGAGGCCGTCCCAATCGCCCTGCTAAGTCTGGCCCTAAGAGAATGAGATCAGACCGATATAGCGATGAGCCTAGAGAGCCTAAGGGACATGCTAAGGGCAATAAACCTTACAAAGCTAAGGGGGGTGATACCCATGGCCGTCGACGTGACAATCGAGGCAAAGACTTTAACAGTGACGATAGGTGGTGAGACCCATCACCTATCATGTCGCTGGATATGAATAGGTAGAAAAGAGAAGAGTACGAAAGGATGCAGATCACATTGGTCAGACATACGGCAGTGGCGCCCGAGTGGCAGGTCATCTGCTATGGCAATACAGACATATCGTTGGCAACTACATTTGAGGAGGAGGCTCCTCGTGTGGTGGCTCAGATAGATCTGTCTCTCTATGACCGCATCCTCTCCAGTCCTCTATCTCGTGCGCTACAGCTGGCGCGCTATTGCGTCCCCGAGGATACCAACATAGAGGTGGACGATCGCCTGAAGGAGATGAACTTTGGCGACTGGGAGGGGCAGCACTGGACTAGCATCCTAGAGGCAGAGCAGGAGGTGTCTGCTTTCTTTGAGTACTTCATTGATCGGCCAGCCCCTAGAGGTGAGTCACTCCGTGACTTGGCTCAGCGTGTTGCTGATCTACTTGATGAGCTCTACAGATCAGGCGCTCAGCGGGTATTGCTCTTCTCGCATGGAGGGGTCATCAACGCTGTGCGAGCCATGGCAGGGCGTATCACGCTGCAAGAAGCTTTTGCTCAGATTCTACCCTATGGGAGCGTGACGACGATCGAGCTAGATGACCTCATTCATATAGACCAGATAAGGCTCTGATGAAGGCATCCTGCTTGTGTATGAAACTAGGTTCGGGAGAAGGTAACTGATATGGAGAAGCGCATCATTTCGACTATGATCGTCTTGCTGGTAGCCATTGCGACGGTAACTATATTGTTGCAGTTGCGCAACTTCAAGTATGTTGCCGATCTCTACAATGACTACTTTGAGACGTTAGCCCAGAGAGCTCTGGTTGAGGTGTCTCGCTCTCTGGAGCAAGATGAGGTGGAGCGCCAGCTACGCTCGCTACTCACGCAGGACGATGTGCAGAGACTAGGGCTGAGTGATGATACGCTTCAGACTCCTGGAGTCGCCTCTAGCGCCTTCTCGTCAAGCTATATGTCCGATGGCAGCGAGGTGTGGAATGGCTACGGCAATGCAGAGCGTGCGACCTGTCCGCCATGGGCTGAGGCGCGTGCGAATGGTCAGAGCGAAGAGCACACGAAAGTGTTGCAGAGCAAGCTACTCAACACCTACTTCTACCATCGTAGCCTCCTTGATGAGACGATCCTACGCACCATCCTCCAGCGCAATAATGAGCCTCTCCGCCAGCGCGTCAATGTAGACTTTCTGCAGAAAGCACTGGTGCATGAGCTAGCACAAGTGGGTATCACGGAGGCCTTTGAGTTTACCCTCTATGATCGCAAAGGTCAAGCGGTCTATACGACTGTCTCTGACACACCTGATCACTCACGTAAGTCGCCTCTTGTCTTGCGCAAAGACCTTTTCGTTCAGTCCAGCTCCTATCTAGACACACCGTCTGGAGAGCAGGCGCTCCCCTATATTGAGTTGACCTTCCCAGAGCATCGCCATCATATGGGCACGCTCATCTACATCTTGCCCTCTGCTGCTACGCTGCTCGTGATTATCGTCCTCAGCGGGATGGCCATCGCTATCCTCTTACGACACAACCACTACCTGCGGGAGCGCAAAGACTTCGTCAGTAATATGACGCATGAGCTCAAGACGCCCGTGAGCTCCATACGTCTAGCGTGCGAGATGCTCGAAGACCCCTCACTCGAGCAGTCGGAGGAGCGACGCAAGCGTATCACCCAGACGATGATTAAGGAGGTAGACCGCCTCACACTACTAGTGGATCAGGTCTTGCAGTCATCGATGATGGAGCGAGGCGTGCTCAAGAGCTATCCTGTAGAGCTTGACGCTCACGAGGAGATCAGAGACCTGAGCAGTGCCTATGCCATGAAGATCGACAGTGCTCATGGCGAGCTGGTCCTAGCGCTAGAGGCCGAGCAGCATACGCTCATGTGTGACAGGATAGCCTTTCAGAACGTTATATCCAATGTGATAGACAACAGTCTGAAGTATCGCAAGGAGGACACCCCGCCGATCATCACGCTCAGCACGCGTAGCGACAATGCCAACCTCATCATTGACATAGAGGACAACGGTATCGGTATCTCTCGTCAGGATAGAGGGCATATCTTCGATCAGTTTTACCGAGTCCATACGGGCGACCGTCATGATGTCAAGGGCTTTGGTCTCGGGCTCGCTTATGTGCAGCGAGCTATCCAGGCTATGGGAGGCGAGGTCAAGGTCTTTAGCAAGCTCGGCGTAGGCACTAGGATGTCGCTGCGTATACCTTACCTCACGAAAGATAAATCAAGGACAGTAAACAAGTAAAAGTAAACTTTTTCTATTCACGAACATCTAACCAATTACAGACTAGATAATTCACAACAAATCAGATAAACCCTATGAATAACAAAGAGATTAGAGTATTCCTCTGTGAAGACGATGAGAGCTTAGGCATTATGCTTCAGGAGTATCTTATAGCCAAGGAGTATGAGGTAGACCTCTTTACAGATGGAGAGATGGGACTAGAGGCCTTTCGCCAGAAGAAGTACGATCTGTGCCTCATAGATGTCATGATGCCTAAGATGGATGGCTTCGAGCTAGCCAAGGAGATTCGCACCCTTGAGCCTGAGATCCCAGTCATCTTTGTCACTGCCAAGGATCAGAAGAAGGATATCCTCGCAGGCTTCAAGCTAGGAGCTGACGACTACATCACGAAGCCCTTTAGCATGCAAGAGCTAGAGGCTCGTATGGAGGCTATCATGCGCCGTATCATCGGTGATGGACATGAGCATCAGCAGTTCTATCAGCTGGGCAAGCTCCTCTATGACACTAAGAAGCAGTCCCTCACGACCGATGACGGTCAAGTCTTCACACTGACTACAAAGGAAAATGAGTTGCTGACGCTCTTCTGTGTCTACGCCAATGAGACCCTCGAGAGAGAGTATGCGCTGAGGACGATCTGGTCTGACGCCAACTACTTCAACGCACGCAGCATGGACGTCTATGTGACCAAGCTCCGTAAGATCCTCAAGGTAGATCCCTCACTGGAGATCAAGAATGTACACGGCAAGGGCTATCGTCTCGTTACGCCTATCCAAGAGATAAGCGAGGATCAGATCAAGAGAGTCTAGTTCCCTAGCCAGCTTATCATAAGCGAAGTGGCGACGGAGGTACCGCGAGTACCTTCGTCGCCACTTGCTTTTTTGTAGGATTGCGAGCTTAATCAGCTTGTTTGGCCTTCTTCCGTAGGTGTCGCTTACCCACAGCCAGCACCGTGATGTAGCCTACGATGCCTGAGATAAGGCTACCTACTAGGATGCCCAGCTTAGCCTCGCTGAGCCAGTCCAGGTGAAGGTGCACATCGTACGACAGGCTGGCGATAAACATGGAGACCGTAAAGCCGATACCCCCCAATATAGATACCGCAAAGAGCATCGCAGGGTAGACCCCATCGCTCCACTGATGTCGCGTCAAGTGGATATAGACATAGGTAAAGAGGAAGATGCCCATAGGCTTACCGATGAAGAGCCCCAGCATGACCGCAAAGGGAAGCGTCGAGATGTCGCCCATACTGAAGGTTGAGAAGTCAATGCCCGCATTGACAAATGCAAAGACAGGCAGGATCAAGTAGTTCACCCAGCCCGTGAGCGCATGCTCTAGGCGCTGCACAGGAGGGATAGCCGACGAAGCTGCGTGGCGCAGACTATTGATCATCGCAATGTCCGCACCCTCTAGATGGGTCGTCTGCCCCTTCTTAGTACTCTCCGTAGCAGGGAGCATCTTAGAGATAGCCCCGGCGAGACTACCCAACTGATGACGAGACACAGACGTGGTCATAGGCACTGTCAGAGCCACCATAACGCCAGCGATGGTTGTGTGTATACCGCTCTGTAAGAAGAAAAACCATACCACAAAGAGCCCAATCATGTAGAGCCCAATGTGTCGTACCCCCGCACGACCTAAAAGTGCTAGGATAGCAACGACCGCCAGGCCCAGACCGAGCATCAGCAGGTTGATCCCTGTGGAGTAAAAGAGCGCTATCACGATGATACCACCTATATCGTCAGCCACCGCTAGCGTAGTCATAAAGACACGCAGCGAGACCGGTACATGATCCTTGAGCACCATCAGTACAGCCAGTACGAAGGCTATATCCGTGGCCATTGGGATAGCTGCACCCCGGCTCGCATCGCCGGCAGGAGCAATCAGCCAAAAGAGGATGATCGGCATAATCATACCGCCTATAGCCCCCACGACAGGCATCATAGCCTTCTTGACCGAGGAGAGCTCGCCCACGAGTAGTTGTTGCTTGATGTCTAGACCGACGACAAAGAAGAAGAAAACCATCAGGACATCATTGGCAAAAACCAAGAAGCTCATTGGCTCTCCATGAGACTGAAAGATGTCCAGCCCTAGGACGTTCAGATTGATCGGTATAGCGAGTAACGTTTGGTATAGCTCTCTGAGCGGGCTATTGGCCACGATGAGTGCTACGATAGTCGCGATAAAGAGTACGACGGAGGAGTTCACCTTACGAATGGTGAACCGCCTGACAGGTCTTAGGATACCACTAGTTTGAGACATGTGCTATGGTTACTTTGTTGTTACGTGCTCAAAGTTACGCCTTTTTTGCTCACTCATCAAGATTTAGGCGTGTACGAATTGCCTCGCTCCTCCCGCCCAATTTCTTTTTCCTCTAGGTGATAAAGGATTTTCATGCCCATGAAAATCCATTTTCTTCCGTATGAAAATCCATTTTCACCCGCATGAAAATCCATTTTCATCCGATTGGAATTACATTTCCCCGTATTTATGGTGGTGAGCTCTCCTTGACCTAGTTCGGTTACTTCCCGAAGAAACGGGCTTTCTACCGAGGGAATTGAGATTCTCCAGGGAGCAAACGGCAAATTTCCCTGAACTTTGAAATCATTCTTCCGAACTTTCATTTCATTCTTCCGAAGTTTTATTTCGCCCCTCCGTAGAGAATTCTTACTTCCTCGGGAGCTATTTGGGATTTCCTTGGGAGAGATTGGGATCAACGGAGATGTAGCCGTAGCCATAGCATGAGGCTATAGCGCTACGCAGCGAGGCTCGACCCATTCCGACCTCAAAGTCAAAAAAGAGTGACTGTTGCATAAAGGCGAATCGCTGTGTTGCTTTCGGGATTCGGCTTCGATCACATACGGAGGTATGCTCCCTTCAGACCTCACCCTCAGCGCCTTGCGCTTCATCCTTTCTGCAAAGTCAGGACAATCTTGCTTGCAAGATTGTGAGACTGTTGACTTTTGCAACAGTCTCAAAGAAGGCGACCCGAGCATCCTCAGATCGCCTTCTTCATTTCGGCAGCCTCCCTCGGGGAAGGCTTCGTTTAGTGGGTACTAAATGGTGATTTAATCGCCATTAACTAGGGGATTAGCACCCGTATCACCTCAACCTCATCAGCTGCGCCAGCCTGTGCGGTGACTAGAGCTTAACTCTTTGCAGTAGTGCTGTAGTAGTCGTGGATGAGGCGCTTTGCCTCGGCGAGGTCGGCCTCTTCGTTGCCGGTGATGCCTACGCTCTGAGGCGAGGGTATCTTGATCTCGGTCCCGAGGGGAATATTGTCGGGGTCCTTGATCTGCTCCTTATTGGCTAGGTAAATGTAGATCCAGTACTCACTACGACCTAGGTAGCGACGGGCGTAGCGCGCCAGATAGTCGCCATTGCCGAGGGTCACGGTGGTGAGTATCTCCGGCTGAGCGGTCGTATCGGCTACTGGCGCGACGCTATCGATAGTGGCGACGGTGTCTATCGTCGGAGGCGCCTCAACGGGTATCATCGTGCTGGGCGGGGGCGTGGTGCGGGAGTTCGGCATCTCTTGCTTGCCGAAGACGAAGAACCACAGCAACAGTGCCATCAGTAGGACAGCGACTAGTGGAATGACGATCCAAAGCCATAGCTTGCGGGGCTTGCGCTCTTGTGGCTCCTCTCTTCGATAAGGTGGTGGCGTGGCGACGACGGTCTCTGCTTCTGAGCTTTCGCTAGCTGAGAAGGGAGGCGGTGTCGGCGTAGCGGGAGTTTTGCCTTGAGATTGAGGTGTCCAGGCGGGCGGTGTGGTCACTGGTTGGGGCGTGGCTGTGCTCTCGGCGATACGACTAGAGATGATGGACGGGCAAGCATGCTCGAGGCTCTCGGCTGGCTGCTCCTCGACATCGGGCCACTGGACACCCTCCTTGAGCAGCGTGGGGGCAAACATCTCAAAGGGCTTGTTGACCTGTCGGAGCAATTCGTCGGAAGGGGTGAAGGCGTAGCTGGTCTCGCTGCTCTCACTGTCGCCAGTTATGGGCTGTGGTGCGAAGGTGCCTAGGGGAGCCCACTCGAGGGTGTGTCCTAGTCGCTCGTGCATCTCAAAGAGCTTCGTGACACTGCTGTAGAAGCTTTGGAGGGTCTGCGGTATCTGGGTCGCCCCTTTTGCTAGGAGTTCGCCAATCTCCTCGGCAGAGATCGGTTGCTCTTGGTTGGTGATGCGTGGCGTGACGCTTGGGGGCATCAAGTAGCGCTCGCCACTAGGCAGTAGGGCGATGCGGGCGCTGTGGCTCTCAGCGGACCATAAGCCGACGCTACGCATATAGCTAGTGCTCCCCTGAGTGAGTCGCCCGATGAGTAGCGAGGTGAGGTCGCTCCATAGTTGCTGGCAGGTGGTCTGTGCGAGCTGGCTCTGCTCGGCGACCTCGAGGAGCCACTGTTCGGTCGTAATCATAGGATGAGATGCTCTGGGGATGTGGTTGCGATGAGGTCGTACTCCTCTACGCCTGTGATCTCGGCCTGGTAGAAGGAGCCTACATGGAGCGGGCGGTCGCTGCTGAGTATCACTTCGCCGTCCACCTCGGGGGAGTCGTACTGAGTGCGACCAACGTAGTAGTCCTCTTCCTCTCGGTCAACGACTACTTCCAGCAAGGTGCCGACCCTACGGCTATTGACGCTGGCAGAGATGTTTGCTTGGAGAGACATTAGGGCGTCGTACCGCTCCTGCTTGACCGCTGGCGGAACGTCGTCTTGGTAGTGCTTGTAGGCATAGGTGCCCTCCTCGTGTGAGTATTGGAAAGCGCCAAGTCGCTCGAAGCGCATCTGGCTGATGAAGTCGAGGAGATCGGCAAAGTCTTCGTCTGTCTCTCCTGGATGCCCGACCATCATCGTGGTACGCAGTGCGATGCCGGGCACTTGCTCGCGGATACGCTCTAGCAGGGCGACGGTCTCCTCACGGGTTATCTGCCGACGCATCAGCTGAAGCATATGATTGCTGCTGTGCTGGAGCGCAAGGTCGAGATACTCGCAGATGTTGTCATGCTGTGCCATCACATCTAGCAGAGCGAGGGGGAAGTGGTTCGGATAGGCGTAGTGTAGTCTGAGCCAGTGAACGCCTTTTACCTGAGCTAGGCGATCCAGCAGGGGAGCGATGGCTTGCTCTTGGTAAAGGTCTACACCATAATAAGTGCTATCCTGAGCGATGATCTGAAACTCCCGACAGCCTGCGGAGACGCGCCCCTCGACCTCTCGGACTATCTCCTCCATGGAACGGGAGTGATGACGGCCCGTGATGAGCGGGATAGCGCAGTAAGAGCAGGTGCGGTCGCACCCCTCGGAGATCTTGATGTAGCTGTAGTGTCGAGGCGTGACGCTAGGCGGAGGCGTTCGGTAGGATAGTGGCGTAGCGCTGTCTGCACTGAGTGCTGGTCCTAGATCGGTGATGAGTTGCTTCCAGTCATACTTGCCATAGATCTTGTCCACCTCGGGGAGCTCCGCGGTTAGCTCCTCACGAAAGCGTTCGCCTAGGCAACCCATCACATAGACGGAGCGAATGCGCCCCTCTTTCTTCGCCTCAATGAGAGAGAGGATGAGGTTGATCGACTCCTCCTGAGCAGCCTGTATGAAGCCGCAGGTGTTGACGACGGCTATCTCGCCAGTCAGCTCCTCGGGGTCGTGACGTAGCGTGTAGCCGAACTGTGCGAGCCGACGCATGAGCGCATCGGAGTCGACGAGGTTCTTAGAGCACCCTAGGCTGATGACATCGATTTGGTTGGCAATCATCGCAGAGCTGCTACTGGACTAAAGCTCATCGCCAAAGATGGAGTCGACGAACTCACGTTTGCGAAAGACCTGTAGGTCCTCAATCTTTTCGCCTAGTCCTATATACTTGACCGGTACTTTAAATTGGTCGGAGATACCGATGACGACACCGCCCTTTGCCGTTCCATCAAGCTTCGTGATGGCGAGGGCAGAGACATCGGTGGCTGCGGTAAACTGCTTCGCCTGCTCGAAGGCGTTCTGACCCGTAGAGCCGTCGAGAACGAGGAGTACTTCGTGAGGCGCATCGGGAACTACCTTTGCCATGACACGCTTAATCTTAGAGAGCTCGTTCATCAGGCTCACTTGGTTGTGTAGACGACCAGCCGTGTCGATGATGACTACGTCGGCATCCTGCGCCACAGCCGACTGTAGCGTATCGAAAGCTACGGAAGCGGGATCCGAGCCCATCTGCTGCTTGATGACAGGCACGCCTACACGCTCTCCCCATATCTCTAGCTGCTCGATGGCGGCTGCACGGAAGGTGTCCGCAGCGCCCAGTACGATGCGCTTGCCCTGCTGCTTGAACTGATAGGCGAGCTTGCCGATGGTGGTTGTCTTACCTACACCGTTGACGCCAACGACCATGATGACGTAGGGATGCGCATTTGCGGGGAGTGTGAAGCTCTCCCCATCGGTCGTGCCATTCTCCGCAAGGAGCGCTGCCACTTCGTCACGCAGGATGCCTTTGAGCTCGCTCGTGCCGACATATTTGTCTCGAGCCACACGCTCCTCGATGCGCTTGATGATCTTGAGCGTCGTGTCCACGCCCACATCACTCGTCACGAGGATATCCTCCAGGTCGTCGAGGATTGCATCGTCGACCTTGCTCTTGCCAGCTACGGCACGAGTCAGCTTGTCTACCATAGAGGTCTTGCTCTTTTCTAGACCTGTGTCGAGTGTCTCTTTCTTTTTCTTTGAGAATAGTCCGAATAGTCCCATAGTTGGTCTCTTTCTTCTAGGTTAAAATGATTAGTCCATGCGAGACTTGTAGTCCGAATAGTCAAAGCTACGGAGCGTCTCCACCGAGCCGTCGAGATGACGCAACGCAATGGCGGGATGCTGTACACCGTTGAACATGTTCGTCTTGACCGTCGTGTAGTGTAGCATATCCTTGAGGACGAGCGTCTCGCCAATCTCCAGCGGATGGTCAAAGGTCCAGTAGCCCATATAGTCGCCACTCAGACAGCTGTTGCCCCCTAGGCGGTAGCTGTGCGTGCCAGCCTCGGGCGTGTCGCATTGTGTGGCTCCCTCTACGACTGGATGGTAAGGCATCTCGAGACAGTCAGGCATGTGGCAGGCGAAGGAGACGTTCATTATTGCCGTCTTGATGCCGTCGTTGGTGACAATGTCCACAACCTGAGCGTAAAGGTCGCCCGTCTGCCAAGCGAACGCACTGCCTGGCTCCATAATAATTCGCAAGTTGGGGTGCCGCTCACGGAAAGCTCGTAGCAACGCCACCAGATGCTCCGTATCGTACTCCCGATGCGTCATCAAGTGTCCGCCCCCGAGGTTGAGCCACTGCACCTTATCTAGGATAAAGCCAAAGCGCTCCTCGAGACGCTCCAGCACTAGCTCCAGTTGCTCGTCATCACCCTCGCAAAGGACATGCAGATGGACACCCTCTAGCCCTGTCAAAGCACCCTCTTGCTTCATCTGTCGTAGCGTCTCGACACTTACGCCGAAGCGTGTCCCTGGCATGGCGGGGTTGTAGATCTCCGTCTTGACAGGCGAGTAAGCTAAGTTTAGCCGCAGACCGTAAGAGATATGCTCGGCGGCGTAAGGCGAGGCGGGTCCGAAGCGCTGCCACTGGGTGGGCGAGTTGAGCGTGATGTGACTACTGTAGCGCACGAAGTCCGCTATATTCTCCTCGCTGTAGGCAGGCGTGTAGGCATGCACGGGTGCTCCCATCTCTTCGTAGCCTAGGCGAGCCTCCCACGGCGAGCTAGCCGTGCTAGCGTGGATGTACTCCTTAAATATAGGGAAGGTACGCCAGAGAGCGTACGCCTTGAAGGCTAAGATAATCTCCACGCCCGCCCGCTCTGCTACGGATCGTATCAGCTCGAGGTTGCGTCTCAGGAGAGACTCCTCTAGTAGGTAGTAGGGTGTGGTAATCTTGTGGGGTTGCATAGGGAGCATTGTACTTAATCTCCTGCAAAGGTACTAAATAGCAAGAGTAGCACCAAAAAGCGCCCCGACATCGCTCCTGATGACTATGACGATAGGTGGCTTTTTTGTACCTTTGCGACTGATTCAAGAGGAGAGGTGCAATTCCTTACCGGTGGTATAGTCCACAACTCCCATAGCGGGACTGATATGGTGTAACTCCATAACCGACGGTGATAGTCCGGATGGTATTCGAATCAAGATGCCACTGACCCTGTCGGGGCTTCGGCTCTATAGGTCGATGCATCTACTTTTGTGTACCACAGATCCTCGTGCTTTTTATATAAACTCAAAGTAACAAGGAAATGGGACAGACCAAAACAATTTCCCCAGCCGTAGAGGCTCGCATCCAAGCTGCCGTCCAAGCCCTCAGAGATGGGCGTGGCATCCTACTCGTAGATGATGAAAACCGTGAGAACGAGGGCGACATCATCTTCTCCACAGAGAGACTTACTCCACAAAACATCGCACTGATGATCCGTGAGTGCAGTGGCATCATCTGCCTTTGCCTCAAGCCGAAGAAGTGCCAGGAGCTCAACCTCCCTCAGATGGTACAGCACAATACTTGTGTGAACAACACTGCCTTCACAATCTCTATAGAGGCCAAAGAAGGGGTCACGACAGGTGTCTCGGCACATGACCGCTACGTCACCATCACGACGGCAGCACGAGCCGATGCCAAGCCAGAGGACTTAGTGCATCCAGGGCACGTCTTCCCGCTACAAGCCAGAGAGGGTGGCGTGCTCGAGCGTCGAGGACATACGGAGGGCAGTATAGATATAGTCTCCATTGCGGGGCTAGGCGATACAGCCGTCCTCTGCGAGCTAACCAACGAGGATGGAACGATGGCTCGTATGCCAGAGATTCAGAAGTTTGGCGCAGCGCACGATATGCCAGTCCTCACGATTGAGGATATCGTCGCCTACCGCCAGCAAAGCTAAAACGACAAATCAGCAAGATCAATAGAAAAGGAGACTACCGCCCACGAGTGGTAGTCTCCTTCGCTCTGTTTACTTACGCTCCGTATCAGTAGATGCGGTAGGCGTTGCTAATGCCTGGAGCCTGCTTGAGCGCTGCGCAGAGTTGCTCTACCTGCTCAGCTGAGTGTACCTCTAGTCCCACCTTTCCTCCGAAGATACCGTCTTGCGTCTGGAGCTGTACGGAGGCGATATTGATCAGGAAGTCTTCCGTAATTACCTGCACGATCCCATTGAGGATACCCTTAGAGTCGATACCCTCGATCATGATCGAGCCCGTGAAGAGCATTTCTCCCTGATCGCCCCAGATGGTCGAGAGGAGCTTATTGCCCGTGCTACTCTTCAGACGCATAGCCTCGGTGCAGGTACGCTGATGCACCACTACCTGGTTGTCTATGACGAAGGCGACCACCTCGTCGCCAGGGAGCGGATGGCAGTCGTCAGCCATGACGTAGTTGCTCTTGATAGCATCGCTCTGGAGAAGGTACGGCTTCTTGTAGTCTATCTCACTGATCTGAGAGATAGATTCTGTAGGCTTGGGCATGGACTCCTGCTTGCCTATGAGAGCCTCCTTGACCGACTTGAAGAAGCGATTGCTCTTGCTCGACTTGATACGCTTGTAGAGCGACTCCACTAGATTGACCGTGCCAGAGCCGACAGCGTAGAAGAGGTCCTCACGCTTGTGAAAGCCAAAGAGCGCTGCCACAAGGTCCATATGTCCCGCATCGACAGAGAGGTCGTGCTGCTCGAAATAGTTGATCACGCTCTCCTCGCCTTGGCTGATGAGCTTGCGACGCTCTACACGGAGGAACTCATTGATCTTGCTCTTAGCCTTAGCCGTCTTGACATACTTGAGCCACAGCGCTGAGGGCTTTTGATTATTGCTGGAGATGATCTCCACCTGGTCACCACTCTGTAGCGGGTGGCTGAGAGGCACTAGCTTGTGATTGACCTTGGCACCGATGCAAGTCTGTCCGAGTGTCGAGTGAAGCGCATAGGCAAAGTCCAGCGGGGTACTCTCGTGAGGGAGCGTGATCGGATCCCCCTTGGGGGTAAAGACCATGATGTCATCTCCGTAGAGATTGAGCTTGATCGTGTCGAGGAAGTCCATGGCGCTCGAGTCCGGATTCTCCAGTAACTCGCTGATCTGGTCGAGGAACTTGGTGATCTCCTGATCCTCCTCCACACCGTCCGACTTGTACTTCCAGTGAGCTGCTAGTCCCCGCTCGTCTATCTCGTCCATCTTGCGGCTACGCACCTGCACCTCGATCCACTTGCCCGTAGGTCCCATGACTGTAAAGTGTAGTGCGCGGTAGCCATTGCTCTTGGGCTGAGCGACCCAGTCACGCGTTCGCTCATTGTTGACACGATAGAGACTCGTGATGTCGGTGTAGATACCCCAGCAAGTCTCCTTGACATTGAGCCCTGGGGTCTCCTCAAAGATGATGCGCACGGCGTAGAGGTCGTATATCTCCTGAAAGGGGATCTGCTTCTTCTGCATCTTCTTCCAGATTGAGTAGCAGGACTTGACACGCGTCTTCATCTCGTAGTCCAGTCCACGAGCCTTGAGCAGGGGGTGGACAGGTGTGCTAAACTGCTTGAAGAGCTCAGCACGAGACTGCTCCGTGTCAATAATCTGATTGCAGATATCCTCGTAAGCCTTCGGGTGCTCATGCTTGAAGACAAGTTCCTCGAGCTCCGTCTTAATAGCGAAAAGTCCTAGGCGGTGAGCCAGCGGTGCGTAGATGTAGAGCGTTTCGCCCGTTATCTTGAGCTTCTTATGCTCAGGCATTGAGCTCAGGGTACGCATATTGTGCAGACGGTCGGCAATCTTGATAAGGATCACACGAATGTCTGCATTCATCGTTAGGATCAGCTTGCGAAAGTTCTCTGCCTGTAGGCTCTCTATGTTTCGCTCGGCCAATATCTCGCTACTGATCTTGGTCAGTCCGACCACGATCTGAGCCACCTTAGGACCGAAGAGCTGCTCTATATCCTCCTCCGTGTACTCCGTGTCCTCGATTACATCGTGAAGTAGGGTAGAGACGATCGATGTAGAGCCTAGACCTATCTCACGGCACACGATACGAGCCACTGCGAGCGGGTGCATGATGTAAGGCTCTCCGCTCTTGCGTCTGACCCCCTCGTGCGCCATCCGTGCGAAGGTAAAGGCGCGCTGTATCACCTCCACCTTCTTGCGGTGATTCGAGTGCTCATAGTCATAGATCAGTGCATCGTACTCTCGCTGTATCATCTCCTCATCGGAGAGTGTCGAGTTACTATAATCTACGGGGTAAATGTCTTCCATATTTTAGGGGAACGAAAAAAGGGGTTAGACAGAAGCTCTATACTATAGGCATCTTCATAAAGAGACACGAGGGCAGATGCTCCTCGAGCCATCCCTGGAGATAGGCGATGGTCTCACGCTCTATCGTCGCGTCCTGCTCAGGGTACACATTATATATAAGGTAGCGCACCTCAATGCCTCGGTGCATGCAAGCATCGATACTGAGTAGCGTGTGATTGATGCTACCCAGCTTGCCATTGGTGACGAGAGCTACCTGTGGATCTTCCTGCTGAGCTATGTAGTCTATCGTGAGGAGCTGCTCAGTGAGTGGCACCATCAGTCCACCAGCACACTCTACAAGTAGCGGCTTAGCGCCCAGCTCTTGCAGATGGCGGGTAGCCTCGTTGAGTCGCTCGGGGTCTATCTCTCCACCATCCATGCGTGCTGCAAGGTGAGGCGAGCAGGGGTAGCTGTAGAGGTAGGGGCAGGTGAGCCCCTGGCGGTCCCACTCCGAGAGAGGCTCTCCGAGTAGACGGCGATGCGTCTCTATATCCTCACTGATCTCATGGCATCCCGTCTGGACCAACTTCATCGAGGTGCAGGCTGTATGACCCGCCTCTCTGAGCGTACGTATGAGGAAGGCAGTCCCATAGGTCTTCCCTATATCAGTGTCGATACCACAGACATAGATCCGATCAGGAGGGGAGACCAATTGCATTGCATCACTATTCATAGCATTATCTACTAAATGGAGGAGGGCAATCTCCTCCATCTACAAAGGTACAGAATAGCTATCAATTGGCGAACGGTCGGCTGTTTCTCCCGAGGAATTTGCCTATAGCTCGCTGGAAAACGAATTTTCCCCACGGAGGGCCGAAATAAAAGTTCGGAAGAATGAAATGAAACTTCGGAAGAATGAAATGGAAGTTCCGACGAATTTTCCCGTTCCTCGGTGGGGAATGAGAGATATCCACGGGGAAATTCACGGTTTCCTCCGTGGAGGCATAGAAGAGCCAGCTGAGAACGATGCGTTTGCTGGCCTATAGGCGAGGCAAAGTTGTCTATGTCACAAGATTAGATTAACTTTGTCACCGCAGAGGGAGCTTGTACTACTGGTAGGAGTCCCCGATGCAGGGCTGTTAAGCCAATGTTTATGAACCATTAAACACTGAATACTATGGGACTACTTTGGAGTTTGCTAATAGGTCTTGCGGCTGGAGCTATCGCAGGTTGGATCATGCGAGGCCGTTCACTGGGTTGCCTATGGAATATCATCATCGGTATGCTCGGTGGTGTCGTCGGAGGCTGGGTTTATAGCTTCTTCGGAGCTACAGCAGGAGACTCATCATGGGCACAGCTAGTTTGTGCTGTCGTGGGTGCCTGTGTGATACTCTTAGTTGTGGGACTATTTAATAAGAAGAAAAGGTAGCCCCATTCTATATTAACCACTCTATTACAAAGAAAGAATTATGAAAAAGTACGTTTGCGATGTATGTGGCCATGTATATGACCCTGCAGAGGGCGATCCCGATAGCGGTATAGCTCCAGGCACACCCTTTGAGGATCTACCCGATGACTGGGAGTGCCCACTCTGTGGTGTCTCCAAGGATCAGTTCTCTCCAATGGAGGACTAAGCCTGTGCCACGTCATCACTAGATGACACAACAACTAAAAAGAGGTGCCCTACGACCAAACTCGGTTGTAGGGCACCTCTTCTGTTGAGGAGCTAATGGCTCCTGCGATAGGTGAACAGGAAGACGTGGAGGGAGGAGCTACTTAGCAGTCTCGATATGGGAGGTGAGCTGCTGGAGTGCTTTCTTGAGCGTGATGGGG
>CAMPUN010000003.1 GCA_946997275.1 uncultured Porphyromonas sp. | reverse complement strand
TCGACCACAAAGAGTATGACGAAGATTATGATATTGACCATCACATAGGAGCTACCAAAGAGGGCTCCGAGCCGGTTGAGGTCTTGAACACAGAGGTCGAAGGCACGCTCCAAGGGCATCCAGTAGTGCCCGAAGAAGAGTGAGATGATGACGAGGTGTAAGAGCGCATTGCCTCCGCTGAGGAGCCACTTCCAAGGGGCTTGCTTCGTGCGTAGGCAGAGAAGGAGCGGAGCTAGAGCTGCGAGTAGGCAGATGGCGCCCTGCATGTAGATATTGCCGATGACGCAAAACTCCTGATAGGTCAAGCCGAGCAACCAAGCAAAGTAAGCCATCACCCCACAGCACTCAAGGAAGAAGCAACCTACCAAGCTACTACCGAACGAAGCCATCTCAGGGGCTATCTGACCTAGATCGCCTATCATCATACTGACGGGGATACTTAGGATGGCCAAAAGGAGGATGATCCCCCCTAAGATGATGACACCCGAGCGCCTGTACCGCCTGATGATCCGCCCCATCAGAAGATTGACGGGGATCAGCGCTACAGTGACCCCAGTGAGTAGCAAGATGAAAAGGTCAAACCCAATCCCCGTCTTGGCAACCATACCACTATACGCTGCGTCGACAGTACTGCCCCCAAAGACCCGCAACACGGTGCCATACAGGAGAAAGAGCGCATAGAGCGCCATTGCCATAAAGAGCGCCAAGGCAGGCTCGCTAAAGGAGCGTCTCAGTCGCTCCCAGGCTCTATAGCAAGGATAGAGGGCTGAGAGGCTACAGAGGCATAGAGATATGAGTAGCATAAGGCATGCGGTCTAGGGCTTTGGCTAGAAGCTTTTCTTATATTGCTGTATGAGTGCTCGAAACTGCGGATCGTCTTGTATCGCTTCAAAGGCAATATCCTGCTCCAGTCTAGAGAGAGGCGTGTATCCCTCCTCTAGAGCTATACGTGCGTATTCAAGAGCTTTGCTCTTCTCACCGATTAGGGCGTAGACACGAGCCACCTCTATATGGAGTAGCACATCGTCTGGATCCTCATTTAGTGCGCTAGATATAACCTCCTCCGCTTTTCTCTTCTGTCCTAAGGCATAGTATGCGTAGGCTGTGAAGAAGTTGTCTCCCACCTCTATCGCCTTACGGTAATCAGCCTGAGCTGATCTCTTGTCTCCTTTTAAGCTGTACAGATACCCTCTGGCAACAAATTCGCGTGAGGTAGGCTGCAGCTTCAAAGCTTTAGAATAGTCTCTGATCGCCCCGTCCCACTCCTTGAGACTCTCGTGGCACAACGCTCTATAGACGTACAGCTGGGAGAGTGATGGCTGCTGTGCGATACACTTGTCTAGCTCTCTAATAGCCGCCTTAGGCTTACCACTCTCGTGTAGGATCTGGGCCTTAAGGTAAGTGTAGTCAACATCGTCTGGCGCTAGAGAGAGCATCTTGTTGACCTGCTCTAGTGCAGCCTTGTGGTTTCCCACAGCACGATAGCAGCGTACTAGGTTGTTTACATAGAATGGAGTAGATGCCACGTTTGAGTCTATCGACTGTGCATTGAGAAAGCTTTTGATCGCATCTGGATAAGCTCGAGTGGACATGTATGCGTTGCCTAGTAGGGCGAACCAGTGAATGCCATTAGGCTCTTTGATAGTCTGTGCCTGGAGTTTGTTAATCAATAGATCGGTCTCGCCTCTAGAGATCATAGAGGTGAGGATAGACATAGAGCTCTCATCCTGTCCTAGGCTGAGAGCATGGATAGCATCATCTATAGCCTCCTCATCTCTGCCCATATCTGCATAGCAAGCAGCTCTATAAGAATATCCCAACATACGATTAGGATCTAGATTTATCGCCTTAGTAAAGTAGTCTAGACGCTCTTCGTCGTCTGTCGAGAGTGCTCCTAGACCGATATAACCTCCTGGGCAGTTAGGATCTACTGATAGAAGCTGCTCGTAGGCTACTTTGGCCAAGTCCTGTTGTCCTGAATAGAAGTAAATGTCGGCACGCTTCCAGTAGAGATCTGTATCTCCTAGATTGAAGCTGATCGCACTGTCTAGATCCTTCACAGCCTGCTCCACATTTCCGAGATCTAGGTGGATATCAGAGCGAACCCAATAGGCTGAGACACTACGGAGAGGATTTCTCCTGAGGAGGTTAATAGCTTTAGTAGCAGCGTCTAGAGCGATAATTGGTTCTCTATTCATACGATAGATGCTAGCTATATAGAGCCAAGCTGTGCCGTTGTTGGGATCGGCCTTGACCACCTTCTGAAGGTCGGTGAGTAGCGTCATTTGCTCATCGTGATCTGGTACATGAGCTTCCAAAGCTGCTTGTAGATTAGGTCCTGAAAAGTCAAGTAACTGCTCTAGCGCTTCCATTTCTATAGCGTCTTTGCTTTCTGAGTCAATCACTTGGGCCGACAGAGGTATCATCAGGCACAGGAGCCCGAGGAGGAGAATAGAGGTTCGTTTTATCATACTATGATTAGGGTTTAGATCGTCTGAGAGATGTAACTAGTCATGCGTGTCAGAGTGGGTTAGTAGTGTCTGAGCTCGTCTTTGTTAAAGTGGAAGACCGAGATCTGTATCGCCTCGTCTCCCTCGCTGAGTATAAACCAAGGGTTGCGCAGTGGATTGAGATTGCGCACGAGGTGCTTCTCACGAGCTGGGGTATTGCCCTCGAGGCACATGATCGCCACCTTGCCAGATCTGCTCCGCGCTACATCGACCACCATAACGGCATGACCGTACTTGCGCCCTGCACGTGCTGGGTAGACGAGCACATCGCCTGGCATCACATCTTGGATAGCACGGGGCTTGGTCTCCTGGTATAGAGAGAAGGTACTGCAAGCGCCATAGACGCCCCGCATATAACGCTCGAAGGCGCTACGAGACGCTCCGCCAGAGTAGCGCATCGTCTTGCCATGGACATTGCGAAAGCTAATCTCTCGGTAGCGCCCCTTCTGCCAAAGGTACTCAGCACGTAGTCGCATAGTCACATCGGCACACTGCTCATCGTTGCTGAGGATATCCTGGTCGATCACTGCTGTGGAGAGAAACTGCAAGCGCGCATCGCCCCCCGTGTAGAGCTGCACCCTAGCACCGCGCGGCTTCAAGGGTAGGGACCGTAGATAAGCCGTGTAGCTCCCCGCGGGAGCCTCCACACGGGTGTAGCCTGCGGGTGCGGCTATGTCACCAATAGTCTGAGCGCCCCACGGATTGCTCGTGCGCATAAAGCGCCATAGCCAGAGTCCGCAGAGCAGCATCACCAGAGCAATAGCCCCGATGACCAGCAGCGTTATCCTTTTTCGTTTCGTCATAGTCGCTTGCGTATAAGGCCTACTTGGCTTGACTCCTCTTTTTTGGGGGGGGGCGCTCCTTGTATGATAGTAGCGTTCGAAGCTAGCCAGAGAGCGAGTCAGTCAAAGGAGGACTCTTTTGTAGCTAAAAGGGAAAATGTAATTGTCTTGCTCCGTAAAGGTAGCTCTTTTTCTTAAGGTCTCGTAAGGTTGGTACTACTCCTCGATCCTGGGCATCTCACTAGTCTGAGGATAGCTGTCTCGGGAGGAGAGCTCTAAAGAGGTTATCTGGTATACAAATCTTCGTCTATAGAGTTGTAGTCGTCGTGCTTGCTGTGCTCTGTACCCCATGCAGATCTATAGTCTGAGAGTAGCTGATCGATTTGATCTTTGCGTGCACGGTTTCTATCGACCACGGCTGCACTCTTTTCTATTCGATTGTACTGATAGACGTTCTCCATATAAGGGTTTTCCATTTGATCCAGTAGTTCCTCACACTTACTCTCCACATACTTGGAGTGACTATCTTTCAGCTTGCTGGGTGCATCTGCGAGTTGCGCATTGAAACTGCGATTGTTTTTGATATATTCGTTTGCTTGGCACTCTCTGATGGTGGTTCGCTTGTTTTGAAGATTAGAGAGTCCCTTATATTTAGGGTTGTTGATAACTCCCCAGCCACGGTAGTAGAGTGATAGTGTGGTGAGTATCTTGTTGCACTGACTGCTGTAGCTATTGCTCACGTCATAGCTATTGGTCAGTCGCTCTATCTCGCTGATACCACTCTTGAAGCCTCGTAGCTTAGCTTCCGGCCACGACTCTTGCGGGGAGGAGAGGTAGCTCTCTGTGCGGTCGATAAAGATAGAGGAGAAAGCGTCTATGAGCTGCTGGTACTGCGTAGTGGCTTTCTCTTGGCTAATTTTATCCTCTCCACTAAAGATCTCCACCCTATTGATGTAGCGACGGAGTGTGTCGAGCAGGTTGTCATCGCTCAGCTCCTCAACGGCACTCTTGTCAAAGAGCTTGTCAGCATCGGGCAGATAGCTATTATAGCTGGACGCAATAGACTCATCGAGTGCTGGTAGCTTCGCCTCAGTATCGGAGTAGTAAAACCAAACTACTCCAACTAAAAGAATGGGGAGGAGGACGATGAGTAGTACTTTGGGTATTGTATTCATCTTCTGTCTTGTTTGCTTTGGGAAATTGATTTTCTCTGTTTGGTGTTATTTCCGTTGGAAGCTTTGTCGCTACGCTTGTCTGCGTCTTTGTTGCTGCGCTTGCTTGCGTCTTTGCTACGCTTGTCTGCGCCTTTGTCGCTACTCTTGCCTGCGTCTTTGTCGCTAGAGGGTGTGTCGATGCTGTCTCTCTTCCTGTCCTTTTTTCGTGGAAATTTAATGATAAGGAGAGCGATGGCTGCTAGTACAGCGAGAACTCCGCCCCACTTGACCCAGTCGGGTATCTTCTTACCAGCCTCCTCTCTATCAGATTGCTGGGGAGCAGGTGTGAAGGAAGAATCTGTGATAAGCTTGTCTAGCTCTTCCTGTAGAGTGCTTAGACTATCAAGTATCTTCTGAAGAGACTCGGTGAGCCGAGAGGTATTTTTGCGATTTACACTAGACTGGATACCAATCAAATCGTCCAGTAGCTTACGTAGTGACTCTTGATACTTAGAGAGGCTATCGCTATAGAATTGGAGTGTAGGGGGAGCCTTTGTGCCGGTCTTAATGTTATTTAGGTCGCGGTTGAGATTACTCAATTGACGTTCTAATCTAGAGAAGAGGGGTTTTGATGAGTTTATCTTATCTTGCCACTTCGCTTGTTGGATAGAGTCTGAGGAGGCTTTCACGAGGGAGTCTGCTTTGAGCAACTCTGTAGTGAAGCTTTGCAAATCATTTTGGAGAGCGTCTACAGTCGTAATGATGCTGTCAACTTGTGTAGCCTGCTCTTCTTTGTCTGCGTTGCTCTTTGGCCTCCACTGGAGGTTTATGACCCCAATAAAAGCTAGCAATAGAGTAACGAGAAAGAGCAAGGCTCCGATATGAGAGACTAGATTGACCCACTTCATGACACCCCTCTTCTTCTCTTTGGGACGCTCCTCTAGATTATCAACGCTACTGGGATCGATATCAGAAACTTGAGGTTTCAGAGGATCGTTTGGAGTAGCTTTTGGATCTTTGCTTGTGGGGAAGTCGTCAGGCCACTTACCCGAAGTTCGAGGTTCCTGAGGAGTGCTTGAGGTAACGCTTGCTGTATTGCTTGTAGGGTAGATAGAGGAAGAAGTTACTTTGATGTCAAAAGAGTCTTTTCGCAGACCTTCTAGTTGCTTTGTCAGTTCGTCCTGAACCTGTGCGTCTGATGAATACTTCTTAATAGGTGTATGAACATCTACTTCAAGTCGGATCTTAGATAGTCTCAACTCCATAACAGGCGCAGTGATAGGGCTTCGCCTGAGAAAATGATCTATCTTGATCTCCAAATCAATGGAGTCTGGCTTGAAGCGCTCTGGCGAGTAGGTCTTGAAGCTGATGGATAGAGGCCCATCTTTGAAGTCCACAAGGGAGAATTCCTTAGAGAAAATATCCCCGCCTTGTAGTAGCCCCCGCTTAAAAGGTTGTGGCTTGAAGTTTTCAGTTTGGTCGTAGTTTGTGGTCTTATCTACTATACGGAACTCCTCTCGGCTGAATCGTCTTCTGACATCTCGAGCTTGTATTGAGTTGAGCTTTTCTAGATCTTGCTCTGACTGGACCTTAGCACATTTTACTATGGGTGCGAAGGCTTCACTCTTGAATTGCCAACTTGACTCGACCTCTGCACCCTCCCAGCACTCAAACTGCTCGGCTCCCTTGTCCGATAGATTGATAGTGGTCGAGTCTATGATGAGGCGGCTCAGATTGAAATCCCCTGGCTTGATACCAAACTTCTCAAACTCAGAAGCGAGTCTAGGAGATAGAGTAGGGATGGTGATGACTGGCTTGAGGTCATCCTCCTTGATAACAGCAAGGCCAGGGGAGAACTCTTGCGTGGCACTCTGAGTATCTACAAAGAAGATGCCTCGGTAGGATCCAAAGTTACTCTGAGGTATGTAGTGTGTGATCACCTCCTCGATGCTCTTTTCTTTGAGCCAGCACCAAGCGTAGGGGGCATTGCTACCTCTCGGCTCCGTCTCTATCTGGGAGAATAGTTTACGTGTCGTTTTATCGCTCTTATATTGAAATTTATTTGCGCACTCATCCATAGCCTTCTGTAGCTCTGCAGTCGGTTCGTAAGCGAGTCGATCAAGGGTGTCTAGTGTTTCCTTTAGGAAAGAGACTAGATTCTTGGCATCGTATTGAAAGATGGTAGGGATCCATGCTCTAAGGATTGAGAAGTCTCCTCGGTCTTGACCAGAGCGAATATAGGATAGTGCATATCCAGCACTGCCAAAGCACTCTAAGAGGTAGAGGCCTGTCTGTGTGGAGACTCCAGCACTTATGGATTCTCTCAGATCTCCTCGCATCTTCGCCTTGAGGTCATCGTCAGTAGCAATGGGGTCTTGTAGTCCGTTGAGACTATACTGATAGAAGAGATGGAGGATCTCTTGGTCTTCCTTTAGTCCTGTTTTGTTTGCCATAATAGGGATGCTATTTCTTGATTGTAGTGATATAACTGGGCGTCTATCAGCTATTGAGAGCCCTCTTAATGCGGTTGATAAACCCTCCCTCAGCAAAGCTCTGTCCCTGCTCGATGAGGATCTTCTGGATGAAGTCCTGAGCGTAGTATGTGTTTAGCTTGCAGAGACTCTTGAGAGAGACCTCTCCAAGCGAGAAGGGTTGGCATATTACCCTACCTTCATTGATCTCGTAGTCTTCGCACTGCCCCTTGAGGAAGTTTATAAAGTTACTGTAGTGCTCCTTGAGGTAAGTACCTAGATTCACATTCTCCTTATTGAGATCTACCTTGGTAAGGAGTACATAGAGAGCGTCGGTGTCGTTGCGCAGGTAGTTCTTTTGACGCAGGTAATTGCCTACAGACTCTAGATAAGTCTGCACGTCGATCGGGTCATCTTTGGAGATCCTCTTGTTTTCACCTCCATACTCGAGACAAAAGATGTGGATACGACGATTGCCTCTCTGGCTATTACTCCCAGCTCCCAGCATCTGGTCAAGCTTTGCCAGCATTACGTCATCTTCAGGACTGGTATGACCCGTGGAGTTGCGATGGATGGCTGCCATAAGCTCTCCAGCCATATCCATCAGAGTGTATGGGTAGATTAGCTTGGACTTTCGTCCAGTCCGCTCGGTGATGTCAAACTCAATCTTGTAAAACTGATTGAGATCTGTACTGTTGACGAGCCGAACGAGGTTATACTTACTATTCGTCTGAGGGTTGAATGCGTTGCGTAGCTGTGAGGCGTAGTCGTAGCCACGCTTGTTTCTTTTATTCACAATGAGCTCAGCGGAGTAGTCTCCTGTAGTTCTAAATAAGGTGTGGAGGATAGCACCTATGGCGCACGTTTTGCCCGAAGATGGTACTCCCCATATATAGATCTCTTTGCAGGGTCTATCTACTGCTAGAAAGGACTCTTCATTTGATGCCTTTATAGAGACAGCTCCAAGCTCGCTTTCTGAAGATCGACCGACATAATGTACGACCTCTTCGCTGAGGCCACACTCTAAGAGATCCTCGATGGAGATCCCGCCATACTCTAACAAGTGCTTGATGCTCCTAGCGTGAAGGATATTAGGGTCCTTACGGATCTCCTCTAGGATATCTTCAGGAGTCAGCTCCGTGCTGTTATAAAACCTAGAGATTTCCTCTTCAGCGTCATAGGCTCTTCCTAATGTGTAGTCAAGCCTTTCGACCTCTTCGGTAGGATCTATGTACACACGTCGGCTACGGTTGCTTATCTCCTGGAGCAGCTGATTAGCCTCATAGTCGTAAGGTGAATCAGGGTAGTTACGTAGGAACTGCCTGAGATCTTTACTACTCGTTTTGTCCACACGTTGCCACGCGTTTTCAATATCTTGCTTTCGGGCTGCTTTTTCGGTAGCTCTTTGGGCTGTGGCTCTTAGCTCTCTCATCTTCTTCTTTGCCTCATCGGCATGCTGACCGTTAGGGTACTTGGCGAGATAAGCCTCAAAAGCCTTTGCTGTCATCTCTTGCTCTGCGCGATCAAACTCTTCATGATCGCTCTGAGAGAGAATATCTTTGACTTTCTTCCTTTTGGATTGTGCGTAGGCTCGTCCGAAATTGTCTTCAAGGTACTGCTGGCTAACCTCTCCCCGTATGATGGCTTCAGCTATCTCCTCTGCATCGGCGTTTGACACACGAGCCTCGTCCCATACTGAGTAGTTAGAGTTGTCCGAGGCTTCTATGTCTACCTCTTCTTCCTGAGGAGTTGCTACCACCACATGGTCAGAGTATGTCTCATCTCCATAAGAGGTGGTGTCAGAATCGTTATTTGTAGTATTGGATGCAGAGGGTACACCCTTATTTAACAGGTGTGTGACCTCATCACGCTTAGGTTTGTCGTAGCGATCTCCAGCTTCTATGATTAGCTCGCGCTGGGAGATAAGATTTTTGGAGATAAATTCCGCAATCTGCAGGGCGGAGTATTTATCTATGTTGTTGATGACGTCATTTTTGTCGAAGGTGCTCATAGTCGCTTGTACTGATGTTTCGATAGATATGGATCGTTAGTGGCATCAAGCTTGTTTCCTAGCCTAAAAGTGGACAGAGGGTGCGTGATCATAGCTCGAATGATGAACTCTTGCTCTTGCTACCTTGTCCCTTGCTCTGCTGGTTATCATTGTTGAGTGAGAAGCTGGAGGGCTTTCGCTCCCTTGCCTTGAGAGGCACTTCGTCGGATAATGGGATGCTGGGTCTAGTGGCTTGACTAGTGACTAGACTAGACGATCTTCTTATGTTTTTACCCCCTTTCCATAGGCTATAGTAGTTTCTAGCCTTGGTGTGTCGTGGCTGTAATAAGTAGGGAGTGATGAGTAGGCTGTAAAAAAGCAAGCCTAGCCATATAGTATGCTTACTGAAGCCACTCTGGTTGCGCACGATCTCCTTGACCTGACTGAAGGAAGCCTGGCAGTGCTCTAAGAGTCCTACAGCCTGCTCGAAGGTGGGATACTGTCGCTCGTAGGAAAAGTTGGTACGACTAAAGTCCTCTAGCTGGCTGATCCACTGTGATACTCCACTCAAGATGGCATCTGTATTGCCTATGAGAAAGGGATTCCACACAGAGGGCTTCTGACCATTGACCTCTATCCACTTTTGTGCTTCCTCTCTAAACTGCGCAAAGGCTTCTGTCGGAGGTAAGAGCTGTAGTCTGAGTGTCAGAAGGTAGTTTTCCTTAGCATAGGGGCTGTGATCAGCACTAGATTCACGCTGGTTGGATCGAGAGGGTAAGCTGGAGTCAAGTGTGTGATTGTAACTATCTAGTCGCTCGTGGCAGTACTGGTCGTACTCCTTAAAGAGTCCCTTGAAGGTATTGACCCCATCTGCAAAGTTCTTTTGGATTTCTTCGCTCTGCTCTATGACACGACAAGTATAGTTGATGGGACTCAGCGAGAGTAGGAAGATAGGCAGTGTCAGAAAGACTAAAGCACGCTCCCACCAAATGCGCTTGGCAAAGTGTCTGCTTGTGCCCTTTAGAAACTGGATGCCTAGAAAGAGTCCCAACGAGACAATCGTAAAGGTCAGGTCAGGTATCGTTGGCACTACAGAAGCTACGAGTAGGGCCTCTACATAGTCTCCCGTCTTATAGAAGCCTTGCATATAGGTACCGATCGCCATAGCGATGATGGCGAAGGCAAGCGTAGCATTGGCCCAAGAGAATGAGGGACCCTCATTCCATACATTGCTATTCTTTCCCATAGAGGATGTAGTCTATCTATTCTTGTAGTTGTCTCTGGATGTTATCTATTTCTTGCTGTAACGCACGCTGCTGCTCTTGCAGCTCGCTAAGGCGTGCTCTCAGCTGTGCTTGGGAGTCTGTAGTAGATGACTCTGTGGACTCTCTGCTGACCATCTCCCCGTCAGGTTGGACAGTGCCACCCCCTTGTTTAATCTTGCTGATAGAGCCGTCTTGCACCATCTGCTTGAGGAGTGTCAGAGCTCTATCGATCTGTATCATAGGAGTGTCGCTATGATCTATAGGATAGCCTGAACGTCTCAATATATAGAGAGCTTGCTGGGCTGTCAGAGGGGAGTAGGTACTACGCATCAGTGCTACTGAGCCAGCGACTATGGGAGCGGCCATACTAGTCCCATCGTAAGACTCAAATGATCGATGAGGAGTAGCACTATAGATGGCAACGCCTGGTGCTGCTATGTTGGCTCCCTGATCGTAATTTGTAAAGTCTGAGAGATTAAGGTCAGGGTTGACCGCTGCGACATTGAGCGTCGTTAGCGAATTTCTACAAGTGGGAGAGAGAGCTGCCACGACATTCTCATTGCCCGTAGCAATGACTAGGATAGCATTATGCTTTGTGACAGTCTTGGTTACATGCTGAAAGACCTGCTCGTAACCTTTGAAGAGAACCTTCGCAAGCTTGCGCTGCTCGTCTCGAGGTAGCCTAGCAAACTGCTCCATACCACTGGGGCCTAAGGACATGTTGACTACGTCTGCTCCATGTAGCACAGCATACATAATGCCACTGACCATTGCTGATATAGTACAGATCCCATTATCAAAGACTTGTACAGGCATAATCTTACAGTTGGGGGCTATGCCTGCGGCACCTTGATTGTAGTATGCAGTAGAGCCAGCCGCTATTGCAGCGACGTGGGTGCCATGACCCTGACCAGTGCTCAGGTAGTTGTTTTGAGTGAACACATTGTAGGGCCTATAGAGACGTCCCTGAAAGATGGGGTGGCTAGCATCTATGCCATCGTCTATGACCGCAACGATAACCTCGGGGCTACCCTTGGTCATCTGCCACGCAGCGGGCGCGTTCACAGCTTTGAGGTGCCAGCCCCTTAGATTGTTACTGTTGAGAGCCTGTGTAGGAGTACCGGCATGCTCTACGATAGCCTCGTCAACGACAAAAAATGGCTGACGTGGTAACTCCTGAGGCAGTCTCTTGCCAAGTGACTCGCGCTCTGACGAAGGTACTTGGATCTGAATCAGCTGAGCATTGGGATCAACACCGATGATGCGGTAGTTGTCAGAGGGATACTTCCCCTTGAAGTCTTTGACCCACTGCTGTAAGTTTGCATTGTCGTCGGTTAGATAGACATTAAGCCGATCCGCTATGATGGGAATCTGCTCATCGGAGTCAATGATGCGAGGAGGTCTTCCATCGTCACCCATTATGGGAGCCACAACGGTTCCCTCGGGTAGACTCTCGTCATCTCCGAGGATGTCTCTGACTCGACCATTGTCATCATAGTAAGAGCCATCATCTCCTCGTATCTGATCTACAGAGCCTACGCTGTCTACGGGGATCTCCTCATAGACTCGCTCTTCGTCATCATTATAAAGGTGCGATGCGCAACTGCTACATCCGCTTCCGAGCAACCATAGTATTAAGAATAAGAGTAGTAGAAACAGGAGTCCCCATAGGAGCCACTCCCACCAAGTTCGTTGACCCCACCAATACCAACATCTTTTATTCTGCTCGTATTGGGCGGTGAAGGTCGTGTCTTCACTCAGAGGTTGCGATATATCGGTAGACCAACCAGTGAAGCGATAGCCTCTCTTGCTCTTGACTCTAGGAATGGCGCTTGGAGCGACTACAGATCCCAGCTCAATAGGCATATCGACCTCTCTGCGCCTTCTCTTCAGCATACCATATTCCCCAGCATTGAAGGTGGCTCGTACGATCGAGGAGCGATACTGCGCTGTCGCTATGATGTCGCTCTGGATAGGCTCATCGAGGTTAATGTCCCAGCCTGTAAAGAGGTATCCACTCTCAGGTATGATCGTAGGTATCTGGCTAGTGTCTAGACGACCTCCTCTAGGTATGGTGACACTGCTAGCTCCATAATCTAGCCTTCCATGCAGACCTGGGTTAAAAGCTACAACGAGGAGATCCTCCTGAGGCTCCACCACCTTGCTGTATGGCGGAGGCGTGACGGGCGGCTCCTCGGGAGCAATCTCTTCGGGTGTCTCCTCTACCTCTGGCTCTTGGACTGCCTCTTCAGGCTCTGGCTCTTGAGGTGCTACAAAGAGTTCTTCGAGAGGGAAGACCTTGATATTCTTCTCCTTCTCTCTCATACCCCACGCTACGACAACGACTCGGTCATCATAACAATAGATAAATCGCTCGTCAATGCTGGAGAGGATCCCTGCGAGAGTCATCCGCTCCTCCTCATTGCGGCACTGCTCTACAGCTTGCTGGTAATGTGTGAGCGTCTCTTGCAGGATCTCCTCATAGTGCGCTCTCGCCTCACCTTCTAGCTGAGAGAGTAGTCTAGGTGCCTTCTGCCACTGCACACCATGCCATACGATAGTGCCAAAGTTTGGGTCAAAGTCAGGCTGTGCTAGGAAGTCTTGATACTCCTTGGAAATGTTGTTCTGGAGGATAGGCTCTACACTGTTGTAGCGCTTGTAGAGCTGATCGCTACCTAGTCGCTGGATCTTGTCAAAATACTTGAGATTCGTCTGGCAGAGCCTGCGCTTGCCATAGAATTTGTTGTCCCTACTCATAGTTCAATTGTCTAGTTTATAGGATTTGGGTACTAGCGATGATATCCCCAAGCTCTTTGTTGGCTATAGGATCCTTGGTAGAGGCATCAGAGGTGAGGAGAATACAGTCGATGACCCGACCCTGCCATAGCTGAAATTGCTTGAAAAACGAGGACTTCATGATCGTCGTGACCGTGTTAGACCCTGTCGGGTTATTGTATACGGCAAGTCCAGCGATCACATCATCGATAGGTTTGTTACCACGGCTAGGCTCTATGTGTACGATAGGATTGTGCATGACAGAACACTTCTCAGCTCTCTGTCCGATTACCTTTCGATCATCATCATTGACGAAGTCACTGCCCATAGTGCAGACAAAGTGATTGAGAAAGAGCGAAGCGTAGTCTGCTATGAAGGTAGGTAGTACAGACTTCTCTTGGATCGATATGATGTATCCCTCTATCTGATGCTCTAGTTCACACTTTATCTTTTTGCTCTTGGCAAGGACGATGAGCTTGTCGATTACGTCTGCTGCCTGATGGATATACTCCTTGACATCCTCTACCTTGCTACTTAGATAGCTCTGCCATGTGGATAGTATCTTGGAGGCGAGGAGTTTCTCGACGGTTGAGTTGAGCTCATTGGCTCCTGAGGAGAGCTCCTCGATCGTGACTCCATACTCCTCGAGGATTGCCTGACTATCTGCACCGAAGTATCCCTCGACAAGCTGCTTGACCTGATCGGCAGATGTGTCGCCTGATATGCCTAGCGTCTCACGTAGGAGTAGCATCGCATTGAGGTCCTTAGGAGTCTCCTTCTGTAGGATCAATATATCATAGGCTACACGATGTAGCAGGCTTGCGGGTATCATAAGACTATCTATAGCGTAGCCAAAGATCTCAGGATGATTTCCCACCTCCATCGTACTCCTGCGTATAGAGCCGACCACTTTCTGTATGCGCTTATTACGTTCGGACGACTCCTCAGACTCATAGTGTGGCTCAAGGAGTGAGAGCGTACTCTCCTTAATCTCGTTGAGCTGCTGTGTATAGCGTTCGCGTCTGGCAGCGTCTAGACAACCTGCGATCTTGTTTAGATCCTCTATGATTGCTTTAGAGCCATCGTTGCGAGGGGTCGCTACCGAGTCCCAAGCCTTCTCAGGGTCGCGAAAGTGAGCCTTGACAAAAGGATGGTCGATAAAGCTCTGTCGTACATCCTTCATGAAGTTAGGGTACTCACTATTCTGTGCATAGCCAGTCTCGGGACTCTTGTTTGCCCCTTCACTATAGCCCTCGAAGATGCGATAATAGCCAGACCAGTAGTAGTCTCTCAGGAGGTATATGCTCTGGAAGGCTGAGGAGGGCTGCGTAGCGTCTGGCTCGATCCAATGGTCGAACCACCTGGCAGTGCCGATCAACTCGGGAATCACTACATCAAAGCGCTTCCACCGCTCGCTCAGTTTGTTCTCGCCCGAGGGCTCTTTTTGCGATAGAATATCCATCTTAGTACAGACCAGCTCCTTGTTGAACTTAGTGCCAATGAAGAATAGAGGTGAGACTCCTTGTAGCTTCTTTAGGTACTTGCTTCGCTCGGCTTCGTTCTTGCCAATGTTCTCGCTGATCCACTGGGTGATGGTGTTGCCTAGAGTAGCCTCCGTGCGCTGGTCATTGTGATGGCAAAAGAGTACAGCACTAATGAGCAAGGCGTGCGAGTACTTGTTAAAGAGATAAGCCACCTTACCACGGCGGAGCAAGGCTGGGATAATGTCTCTCTCTCCATCTTGCTGGCTCAGCGTCTCTCCTTCAACTTGCAGACGAGAGCGTGCGCCAGGAAAGTCCAGGAGATCTAGCTTCTTGAGGAAGGGGCGCTCCTCGGCAATCTCTGATTGTAGGGTGAAGGTAAGCTCAGCAATCAGAGCCGAGAGTGAGGACTTTCTAAAGTCCTTGCAGAGTAGGCCACTTGCTCCGAAAACATCTACCAGGGGCTCATCATTACTATTCTCAGCCTTCTGCTCGTCAGACATAATGTAGTCTAGCCACTCCACCTTGAGTATGGATCCGTACTCTCTCAGTACTGCTCTAAAGGGAACATATACTACCGAGGCAAAGTGTAGCTTCTTGAGCTCTCTGATGAGTGTGCTAAAGAGCTGAGTGATCGAGGGATTGTCATGCCATAAGAAGGAGAAGAGCTGACTCCAGCGATCTGGGTGTATGTACTCAATGCTGGCTCCTATCTCGTGGGGAAATCGAGAGTTGACCACTTGTTGAGCCTTGAGGCCCAGCTCCCTCTTGATGTACTCATATATATAGAAGAGATCATCTTCGGTCAGAAACTCCTGCTTACCCCTCTCCCGATCTATGCACTCCTTGAACTCATTGCGCAGTCTCTCCGTAATATCTATCTCTTGCTGATCCTCTACATCGAGCTTGAGGTCATTGTAGTAAGAGTCGCAGAGCATAGTCAGTATGTCTGCTATGCTAAAGAGGGTTATCTTGACCTGTCCTCTTGGAGTCGCATTGTCTTGGCGAGTCGTAAACCGAGTCACGATACCTGTGGACTCCGTCTGAGAGAGGTTACCCCCACTAGTATTTATCTCATCGATGAAGCTGTACTTCCTATCCCCGTCACTGATCTCAAATGGATTCGTCGGTGTGGATAAGAGACTGCTCATTAGGTACGACTTACCCACTTGGCTCTCTCCGTAGGCAGCTACAGAGCAGTTGATCTCGAGGGTGTTCTTAACGCGCTTTATCTCTCGGCGCTTGCGCTCTAGTAGGGTAGACTCGAGGTTTTCCTCGGGATACTTCTTGCTCCACTGTATGGCTCGCTCTAGTGCGCTGAGCTGATCATTTATGTTGGCTATCATAAGGATGTTCGGTTCTTGTTAGACTGTACGCTCTCTTACTCTAGATTGAAGACTCCAGTATCCAGCCAGTAGCCATCCTCTAGACCGAGGCTCTGTACATTGATAGAGAGGTCGCTGACTGTTATATCTTCATCGTTTTTGTCGGTGATGCTCTCGATCTCGATATCCTCAAGATTGGTGACATCTCGACTCAGATGGATCGTGAAGGGAAGTCTCTTCTCCAGGCTTTTAACCTGTAGATCTACCTCTTGTAGTATCTGTAGATCGTTGAGATGAGGCTTAGTACTCTTCAGCCGATGCCCCATACCAGAGCGGTTGAAGCTGATGGTAAAGAGTGGGCGAGCAGGATAGATGTCTACATCCAGCTGCTTGATCTGGAGAGACTTGGGGAGAGACGATACGACTACATCTCCAAAGGGTGAACTGGGCGTGAGCACATACGAGCTGTGGAGCGTATTCCTTGCAGAGTCTGGTTGCTCTACATAGTTGACGATAGAGGTGAGTCGCTCGCCTAGGAGCTTCGTGTCTAGCTGAAAGCCCTTGAGGCCACCCAGCTCTGATGAGTAGAAGCCGATGAGTCCTCCCACGGCAACCACCGTCTTGGGGTTGGTTATGTAGCCCGTATTGCTTCCGAAGGGGTACCAATAGCCCACATTGTAGTTGTTGAGCAGGATAAGCCTATTCGGCGTTAGAGGGTAATACTTGAGGAATACATCTCGTATCGGGGCCAGAGAGGCTGGACGCCCAGAGAGAAGGAAGATATCGCACCCTGTCGAGTAGGCTATGCTGGAGATGATCCTCAGCAGAGGCTCAAAAGACTTGGAGACGATATCGTAGATCTGCTGGCCACTAAACTCCCACGAGAGCTCTCTCATAGAGAATCCAAAGAACTCCTCGAAGCCTCGCTGTACAGACTCGTTGGGCTCTTGCTCCGCCGAGGGGAAGAGATCCTCATAGCGCACGTTGCAGTCACGCCTCTCCTCAGAGAGGAGCGAGAGTAGATGATACATCAGAGGTACGGTGTACTGCAGGTTGAAGTTGCGCCTCAAGTTGCGCTGCCTTATAGTCTGACCTGCATAGTTGGGACCAAAGAAGTCTCGTAGCTTCTGCCTATAAGCATGCTCGTCGAGATCTGCCAGCTTCTTGCGAAAAGAACCCTCGTCACTGTAAAAGAGCAAGCCATTGATCAAGTCATAGAGCATGTCATCTCCTGCGAAGTAATAGCTGTCGTAGAAGAGAGGCTCAGGAATCACCTTCGTAATTCGATCCTGCTCGTACGTATACTTACAGATCATCAAGTCCGAGGTGCCAGCACCGATATCTAGTGACCCGACGGTGAGCGTGGGGCGTGCTCCTGTGGCCTTCTTGCCATATAGATTGAAAAACTCCTCGCAAAAGCCATTGTACTTCTGCCCTATCTCGCTATACATATAGACCAGCTGAGAGCAAGTCGCCTCATCGTAGTACCAGTACGGAGTATCGTCAGCATCCTTATTGATCTGGGGATAAACCTCGATACGCTGATCGTACTGATGGTATGTAGAGAAGAGATAGTTGGCATCTTCGGCGCAGTGTACTAGAGCCTCACGCTCCTTCTGTGACATAGCTGTAGGACAGGTTATGATGACACGCCGTAGTATGCGAGGACTGTCTATAGAGCCACGATCCTCACGATATGAGACACTATTAGAGTACATAAGCGTCTGCTCCAAGATCTCTAGGAAGGCAAGAGTCATCATCGTACGCCGTGAGTAGTAGAAGGTTTGCCCTCCCGTACTGCCATCGCGGAGTATCGAGCCGTCACTAGCGATCATCTTGGAGATACCTGGTAGGTAGAGGACGTCGTCTGGATCTTTGTCGTTCGGGAGGATAGAAAACTTCCACTCCTTCTGACTCCTCTGCTTGTCCCACAGATATCGCTTGGGACTAGAGAGCGTCATAGGCATCTCCTCATTTTCCTCACTCTTGGCTAGATGTAGGATTCGCTCAGCCTCATGACCGAGCCGCACTATACTCGGGTAGGTAAAGCGCTCACTATTGCGCTTGCCTATCTGCCCGAAGCTCACCTTGCGTGTTACCAGTCGCATGGCAAAAGGCTCACTCAGGTAGCTCACACGGGGATCCTCTGGATCCTCTAGAGCTGTAAAGTCGAGAAGTCTCAAGAGTGCCGTCTGCTCGAAGATCTTATGATCCTCGACCAGTACTGCTGTGGTGCGCGAGTTGCCTATGTCGATCACGAGATCTAAGTCCTTGCCGGGAACTCCCTGTGACCGATAAAGCTCCACCTCGGGGAAGAGCTCATATCGAGCCACATGATAGATGAAGGCCAGGTAAGCCGTCAGGTAAGACTTGTTCTTAG
>CAMPUN010000002.1 GCA_946997275.1 uncultured Porphyromonas sp. | reverse complement strand
GCTTCCAGTATCCCGTAGAGATACCAGGCGTGAGCATGGTCAACTTCATGCGCTCAGCTGTCAACGAGCGTCGCAAGACTCAGGGCGAAAAGCCAATGCCCGCTGGCGAATTCCTCAAGATGCTAAAAGAGAAGCGCGAGGTGGTCGGTCTCGACGATCGTCTTCTCAAGCGTTCGGTCAATGAGGGCTTCTCCGGCGGTGAGAAGAAGCGCAACGAGATCTTCCAGATGGCGGTCCTCGAGCCACGGCTCTCGATACTTGATGAGACTGACAGCGGACTAGACATTGACGCTCTGCGTGCTGTCGCTCACGGAGTCAACACGCTCCAGCGTCCCGACAGCGCTTGCGTCGTTATCACCCACTACCAGCGACTGCTGGACTACATCAAGCCTCAGTTCGTCCATATCCTATACAAAGGTCGGATCGTCACGTCGGGCGGACCCGAGCTAGCCCTCAGACTAGAGAAGGAGGGCTATGACTGGATCAAGGAAGAGGTAGCTAAAGAGGAGAAGCAATGAGTCCACGTAAGCAACCACCCACAGCGCACCTGCAGTACCTAGACCTTTACCAGTCTCAGCAGGACTACATCGAGCAGCACAGTTTACCCGTGCTACAAGCGCAGCGAGCCTTCGCACAGGAGGCTCTGAGCGAGTACGCCTTGCCCCAGCTCGGCATGGAGGACTGGCAGCGCACGGACGTCGAGGCGCTCTACGCTCCCGACTACGGGATCAATCTACAGGAGCTAGACCTAGCCCCCGCAGGGCATAAGCAGCTCCCGCAGTATAGTTGCGACCTATCGGTCAATGAGCTCACCATCAAGGCGAGCGCTCTCAACAGCAACTACCTCTACACCCACTACGCCAACCAAAAGCGCAAGCTCCCCGAAGGAGTCTTCGTCGGCTCCATCAAAGAATTTGTCAAGGAGTACCCCGACTTGGCAGAGCGCTACTATGGCCAGATAGCCGAGGTCGACACCGACGGCACCATTGCGCTCAACACGCTCTTCGTGCAGGACGCCTTCGTCCTCTACGTTCCCGACGGTATGCAGCTCGAGCAGCCCGTACAGCTCGTACAGCTACTCCACGCTCAGGAGCCACTCCTCTGCATTCGTCGCTGGCTCATCATCATCGGGGACCGTGCCAAAGCCTCTGTCCTCGTCTGCGACCACACGATAGACCGCACCAGCTTCCTCGTCAACCAAGTGGCCGAGATCTACGTTGGTGATGGTGCTCAGCTCAAGCTCTTCGATATGGAGGAGAATAGCAACCAGACGCACCGCACCTGCACCTACTTCCTGCGCCAAGGAGCAGAGAGCCAAGTGACCCTCGCTGCCTATACGCTCAATAATGGGATCACGCGCAATAGCTTTCGGACGCGCTTCCTCGGAGAGCGTGCCGAGCAGATACTAGGCGGAGTCGCTGTGACCAATGGCACACAGCATGTGGATACCTTCACCCGTGTCGAGCATATCAAGCCAAAGTGTCATAGTACGCAGCTCTTCAAGAACCTCCTCGAGGAGCAATCGACTGGCGCTTTCTCGGGGCGCATCTTCGTGGCGCAGTCGGCACAGCAGACCGAAGCTTACCAGAGCAATCGCAATATGCTCCTCTCTCCCGAGGCTCGCATGTACAGCAAGCCTCAGCTAGAGATCTACGCCGACGATGTCCAGTGCTCGCACGGTATGGCTACGGGGCACCTCGACGAGGATGCGCTCTTCTATATGATGCAGCGAGGCATCCCCGAGCATGAGGCACAAGTCATGCTGAGCGTAGCCTTCGTCGGAGACGTCATTGCGCTCATGCCCCTAGAGGATCTACAGGATCGCATCGAGAGCATCGTACGCAATCGTCTCCTAGGCAAAGAGCCGACGCACTGCAGCCAGTGTGGCAAGCTAATCTTCTAACTCACGCTATACTATAGTAATGAGTTCTCGCTGGAGACTACACCTCGTGATGCTCTGCGTCACCATTATCTTTGGAATCAATGGGCCCTTCACCAAGGCACTCCTTGGTGGGGGGCTCACTCCATATACGCACATGTTCTGTCGCTTCCTGGGCGCCACGATACTCTTTTGGATCGCTTCGATCTGGGTGCCACGAGAGCGTATCGACCGCAAGGATTGGGGGAAAATGGCCTTAGCCTCTCTGACTGGGATCTTCTTCAACCAAGGGCTCTTTGCCATCGGCATGTCAATGACTTCGCCTGTCAATCAGTCGCTCGTTGCCACGTTGGGCCCTATCGTCACCATGCTCCTCGCAGCTGTCGTGCTCAAGGAGCCGATCACACGACTCAAGGGGATCGGCGTCTTCGTCGGAGCCTCGGGCGCTCTGCTCCTCGTATCCTCCAATGGCTCCTCCACCGCTGGTTCTACGCTCGGAGACCTGATTTGCGCCATAGCAACCATCTCCTACGCCATCTACCTCACCTCCTTCAAGACACTCATACAGAAGTACCACCCCGTCACATTGATGAAGTGGCTCTTCGTCATCTCGCTCCTCGGCTCCGCACCGATGGGCCTGCGTGACATGATGCGTACCGAGTGGAGCAGCTTCGACGCAACCTTCTACGGGCAACTAGCCTTTGTCGTCGTGGGTGCCACCTTCGTCGCCTACCTCTTGTTGCTCTTTGCACAGCGAGGTTTGCGGCCTACCGTCGTCAGTATCTACAACTACGGCATCCCCGTCATCGCCTCCATGCTGGCCGTCATGATGGGTCAAGACCAACTCACACTCACCAAAGTTGCCTCCGCGGTCCTCATCCTGCTCGGTGTCTTCATGGTGACCCGCAGTAAAAGACGCCAGCAACTCCTCCGTGAGCAGCTGGGCAACGAATAGCCCAGCGCCTCTCACTCATCCAAATCAACCTCAGGAGACAAGGAAGTCTTCGTTAAGACGCACGGCTCGGACGTATGAACGAACCGTGCGTTCTTACATTGTGCTACCACATTGACAGGTTTTCAAGAATGTTCCAAGCTTGGAAAAGAAAGTTTCCACCGTTGGAAAGCGCTAGCCCTGTAGGAGAGCAACGTAAAAGAAGACACTCCAGCATCTTCGGAGACGCTGGAGTGTCTTGGTATGAAGCTATTGCGTGACGCCTTGTCAGCGTCAGCTAGCTTCCTTTATAGCAGGTACTTTAAGGTGTGGCGGTGATCGCCGTCTCTGTATACAATGATGAGGATACGAGTCTGTGCGGGGATTGCTACCCGACAGCTATTGACCCCGTTAGTGACCATCGTGAGAGCAGTGCCATCTACGTCATAGACAGCCTCTAGAGTCAGAGGTGCAGGCAGCGATAGATAGCAAGCGTCGCCCTCTGTGACAACCCGTATGGGAGCCGTCTCAGACGATCGGGTTGGGTCCTCTATCGCATTCCACTCTGAATCCATCTGCCATCGCAAGAGTGGCAGTCCGTCGTGCTGTCCAGGAACTATCGTCCAGACCTCGTTGAAGTCCCAGCCCGCATAGCTCTCCTGTTGCTTCATCTCGTCAGGACTCTTACCCATCACCTTGCAACCCTCTTGGTTAGCACCACCGATGGCGGGCAGGTCGGGCTGTATCGTCTGATCATAGAGTACGTCACGCACGGTGCCCGTGCCATAAGCTCCTAGCACAGAGCCTATAGCAAAGGGCGTTTCGCCTTCGATGCCTGAGACTTTACAGATTGAGTAGAGGCGCTCTATGAGTGTCGAGCTGTAAGTGGCAAAGCCTGACACGCCTCCTACGTACTGCTCTCCTTCTAGCGAAGAGATAGAGTAGCAGTCCGAGAGCTCTGACTCATTCGTTCGCCCAGCGATGCCACCCACGTAAGAGCGTCCGGTGATACGCTTAGCGAGATTGACCGACTCGCGGATCTTCGACTGTTCAGCAGAACCCACGAGCCCTCCTGTCCAGTCACCACCCTCTATAAGGTCGGAGCTACAGAGCGAGCGCTCCACCTGTGACTTGTTGCAGTAGCCGATGAGACCTCCACAGTGACGTGGCTGCACTCCGTTGTACACGACACTCAGCAGAGAGCCACTCGTACGACAGCCACGTATGCGACCCAGTTCGCTCCAGCCTACGAGCCCGCCTATATAGTCTCGGCCGTAGATGGTGACCTGTGCCGACGAGTGCTCTGTCACACCGTCAGACTGGAAGCCGATCAGTCCACCGGCGTAAAACGCTTTGCAGTCCACCACCGACTCCGTCACGTGGCAGTTGCTGATGGTCTCCTCAAAGGTGTAGGCAAAAGCGGCAGCCACATTTTCCGATCCCGTTACAGAAGCTTTGTGGATCGTTAAGTTTGCTACACGCCCTTTCTGCACGTACCCAAAGAGTCCCTGGTAGTCATGCTTCGGGCGGTTCATGTAAAGATTAGAGATCGTGTGACCCTCGCCATCGTAGTATCCCTCGAAGCCCACCTTGGTCTCACGACCTCCGAGGAAAACGTATCCACCGATGGGAGTCCATCCCTCGCCACCCTTGATCTCCTTAGTAATAGCGAGATCTATATCGCACTTCTGTGCGATCCATACGCCACGTAGGCTCTCGCCACCATTGACCATCTTAGCGATCCAGGCGAGATGAGCAGGCGTGGTTACCTCCAGAGGCCTGTTCTCTGTACCATCACCTGAAGGCGCCTCAGGCGACAGTACACTCTGAGCCGTGAGAGGGGCTAGTGTAGTGATGAGGAGCATACATCCCCACCACATAGTCGTAAGAAAGCTCTTCATACCTATCGAACTATGACCTTGTAGCGATGATCCAAGAGCTCTACAAAGTAGATGCCACGCTCAGGTAGACGCAACACGCTACCAGCTCTATAGGTGCCAGTAGAGAGCTGTCGCCCATCAGCGGTGTAGATGGTAGCTACCACATCAGCTAGCCATACGATCTCCGACTGCTGTATGCGATAGGGGAGTGCCTCAGTAGTGGGGGCATCAATTGATGTGACCGCCTGTGCTACGATCGGAAGAGCGACAGTCGTCTCGCCACTCTTCAGGAGTAGCTCCGTGCTGATCGTCTCGCGTCTTGTCGGCGCAAACGTGATCGTAATCTCGCCTCCACTGCTAGGTAGTTGCTCAGGCGTAAACGACAGCGAGGGTACCGCATCACGTAGACCTAGTAGGACAGGCATCGTGGCACCTTCAGTGGTCAGTGTGACGCTCTGCGACTTCGTTTCGCCAATGGTAACAGAGCCAAAGTCTACATGCTCAGCCGAGAGATTAAGGTGTATCTCTGGAGCTTCATACTCTGCCATAGGCACGGCTGTGACATCGAGATCTGTAAAGGCATAGATGGATAGCGAGTTGTCTGTGTAGTACTCATCTCCACGCATGTAGGGCTTACCGTTGACCACCCAGTGGTGTAGCTCGACCTTGCCCGAAGGATTGTCAGGAGGAGCGATCTCAAAGAGTATCTCATCACCTGGATCTACCTTGCTGCCACTCTCAATATCTGGGGAGTCGTTTTGCCCTCTGTTTTTGCATCTGATGATTGCCGTGCCGGGCTGCGTGTAGGTGACTGTGCGTGTCTCGCCAGATTTGTAAAACTGCACCTCCAGCTCAAAGCCCTCTGGGACATTCTGCTTGAAGAAGATGTCAGGCTTCCCTGGGAAAGTAGCACCGCCATTGAGCAACCAGCGCAAGACAAAGTGATCGGCATCAACACCAGAGTCAAAGTAGACGGAACCCTGTAGCGGAAGCATATAGGTGTCTCCATCAGCCTCAGGAGCGATCACAGTTCCGTAGTCGTCCTGCTCGTCGATGTTCACCTCCTTGCCCTTAGAGCCCTCCTTGGGGCAGACAAACTTGACGGGTACAAGCTTACGGCAGTCAACGCGTACGGTTTTGCCCGCTGTGAGATTCTTCACCTCATAGAGCTTCAGATTATAGGAGCGACTGATCTCCTTGTCTCCGTCAAACCATAGGTAGTCGACGTACCCATCGGCAGCTGTGAGCTTCATCTCCACGGTGGCTCCTACAGGTATGAGATACTCGCTACCATCACTCTGTGGTGTGATGACAGTGCGCTGACCACTGACGATGGCCGTGACTTCCTTCTTGTGAGCGACTTGATCTCCATCGGTTAGAAAGCGTAGGGAGACCGTTCGCTCTTGCGCTCCACTCGTGAGCGCTAGCCCCATCAGTAGGAGCAGAGAGAGTAGACACTGTTTCATATGTTATGGATTAGTTAGTTGTTATTGATGAGAACTTTGTAGGTTCTACTACCTAGCTGAACGAGGTAGCACCCTGAGGCTAGAGGCACGCTGTACTGCGTAGCTCCTGAGCAGCGTGTTATGAGTAGTCCCTCTGTCGTATAGATATTTACGACAGCTGTCGGCTCGATGCCGTAGAGGCTTAGCAGACCAGCGGATGTCGTATAGCGTAGCTCAGGCTGGACTGGAGACTCGATAGCGGTGATGCGCTGATATCGGAGGTTGTCAATACGATAAGTGGTCGACTGCTTAGGCATGTTACCTACATACTCAAAAGCGAGGAAGCAGGCTGTCGTGTCGGGTAGCTCGCTGAGCGTCACCTGTTGTGGAGCCCACTCGCACTCCTTGTCTGCGGTAAAGTCTTTCAGACGCGTGATCTCTCCACGCTTACTTACGGATACGAGGTGTAGCGTAGCCCCGTTAGGACGTAGCACTGATAGGTCAAAGGAGAGCGACCACTGATCTCGCTCTGGATGGCTTAAGTTGAGTGCTGGTAGGATCACAAGAGCGTGTATGTCGCCAGTGTGCCCGTCGAACTGGCTCTTGAGACCATCTATAGATAGGTATCGGTTTGGCTTGAGCATGTCACCATTGTAGCGTCTCTCCCAGTTGCGCTTTCCGACGATAGCGACGGTGGTGAAGCCGTCAGGGATACCATTACCCTCCTCAAAGCTCTCTTGTAGCGAGTCTAGTGGGTTCGTATCATCTAGTCCGTATATGTTTTCCATATCTCTCACGGACATATGGAGTGGAAGCATGATCACATTTACATCTTCGCTCTTGACGCGTATGTAGCCACTATACTCGCCCAGCTCCTCGGTGTCAACGAAGACCGTCATGGCTCCTCCCTGTGTAGTAGGCTCTGCATCTACCGAAAAGGTGCCAAGGCTTTTGGATAGGACCTTGACAGATGGAGCTTTGGTCAAGTTTTCTCCATAGATCAAGCCCTTTGTGTCAGGGATCTCAACATTGACTGGAGTGATGCCGTAGTCCAGGCTAGGTATATCCACAGCGTAGAATGGGATCGCATCGGACGTGTCGTAGATCTTGATGTCATCAACGATTGCTATCCGCTCATCTTCTGTCGTATATAGGTGAATGAATGTCTCCTTGACTCCACCAGTCATCTCAAAGTCAAATGTGCGTAGATCTCCTCCCATCTTAGGCTCATAGCAGTGCACACGATGAGCTGAGAGTACCTTGCCCTCTTTGTCACGAGCCTCTACCTGTAGGGCGCTGTGTAGCGGATTCCACCCGTCCATAGCTAGACGGATACGAAAATGTCCACCATGAGCCGAGAGGTCGAGAGCCTTGGTCGAGATATGACCCGTACCCTCATTGTCTCCTAGCTTGAGCACTTGGTTCTCTCCCACCTTATTGATATAGGCACCATGATCTGTATGCCAAGTCTCATTGCCGGCCCACTCCTTTATATTGTAGGGTAGTGCAGTAAAGTCTTCCTCAAGGTAGACCTTATTGACTGGCAGGTAGTCTTTGAGATCTGCTATCTGGCACTTGTTCCAAGCATCGGCTGCTTGATAATCAGCCATCACGGATGATGGTACAGCCACTGTGATCTGGGGAGCCAGAGCATCCTCAAACATCATTCCGCCCATTACTACGCCCTCATAGGGGATGGTCAGTAGCTTCAAAGCTTTACATCCCGTTAGAGCGTCCATCTGTATATAGCTTACAGAGGTCGGTAGGTGTAGCTCTGCTAGGCTGGTACACCCCTGGAAGGCTGCTCCCTGTATCGTATGCACTTGAGTTGATAGTATGCGTACGGACTGAAGAGCCTCACACCCCTCAAAAAGTCCATACTTGATTGTCAAGTAATCCCCATGGAGCGATACACGCTCTAGTCGCTTACAGCCCTTGAAGACTTGATTGCCTATAGCTTGGTCATCCTCAGGTATCGTCACATTAAGATATCGTATACCGGTGTTTTCGTAAGCGTTGCTACCTAAGTCTACGAGCGTAGAGGGAAAGACGACAGCGCGCAGAGTGGTGCAGTCCTTAAAGGCCTCTCCTCTTATTACCTTCAGCCCATCGGGTAGCTCGATGTCACTTAGAGCGGTACACCCCTCGAAGGCTCCCCACTCAATCTGCTCCACACCGTCTATATAGCTTACGGTGCGTAGGGCGGTCGCTCCCTTAAAGGCTTCGCGGTCAATGATGGTAACCGTGGATGGGAGGCGGATCTCCTTCAAGAAGATACAGTTGGCAAACATGCGTCTACCAATTTTGTTTGCCTCCACCTGTGCATAGTCAGGGGTTGCATACCGCTCCGCATCGGGGTGCAGGGTCGCCTTTCTCAAGTCTAAGTACTCCAGCATATCAGTTGCTCCAGACTCTACGGGTAGAGTCGACATAGTAGCTCCTGCGAGCTCTCTAAGGAGTGCTATATCCTTACCATTGAGAGGCCCCGAGATGCGTAGCGCTTTAATCGGCTTATTGAGCTTGTCCAGAGCCTCAGCGAGTGTGCCTGGAGTTTCTGTAGTAACCTTCTGTATCGTCAGCTGAGCCACGAGCGGAGAGCTCCAGAGGACACAGAGGATTAGGAGGACGATGCTTTGCCTCCTAAAGGTTGTCAAACGAAGTAATGTCTGCTGCATATGTTTTAATCTAAATATAGTTGGTTGAAGCATAACAGGAGGCGCCCGCTGAGGTCTGTGAGTCTTGACTCGTAGCTTTTACTAGAGAAGGGGTAGACTCACTCTGTAGATCTCGAAGGATCACCTGCTAGCAAAGATAAATAAATTTACAGGTAAAAGGGCCTTGTGTGTAAAGGATCTTAATCGCGAAAGCCGTGTAGCCTACTGGTATGTGTCTCTACTACAGGCTATAGATCTAGCGAATATGTTAACTACTCGTGGAAGATGACGAATCGCTCATGGGATATTTTCTGATGCTCACGGAGGAACGAGAAATTTCTTCGGACTTATGATTTCATTCTTCCGAAGTTTCATTTCATTTGTCCGAAGTTTTATATCTCGCCTCGGTGGAGAATAAAAGATCTCTACGGAGGGATTTAGCTTTTCCTCTGTGGAGCGTGAGCTTAGAGGGGAGGGAATAGATGTTAGAGGGTGGATATTAGGGAGTGGAGGAGAGGAGTGGTCTGTTGCTTCTAATCAGCGGACAATAAAACGAGAGAGACCTATCTGCTCCCATGAGGGGTGTCAGATAGGTCTCTCTATCGTTGTACGGTCGGTGGGACTCGAACCCACACACCTCGCGGCATTAGATCCTAAGTCTAACGCGTCTACCAATTCCGCCACGACCGCAGCGAGGTTTGCGTCTGCAAAGGTAAGAATAATCTTTGAATTAGCAAGCGCTCGTGTGACAAAAGCTGGTGATCCAGCCCATACGCCTCGCCTAGATGCGACTGAGCGGTCGCTCTAGTCTGCTTGCTAGATGGAGATTAGCGCAGTGAGACGAGTAGCGTGCCGTCTTCGTAGACGAAGGTAAGCTTATCCTCCTTAGCAAGCCAGCCGAGCGCTGCGTAGATGTCCTTCTCGGTACGTATCTTGGTTGCTTTCTTGAGCTGCTTGATGTCCATCTTGCCGAGCTTGTCGAGAGCATTCCAGACGAGCCCTGCGTTGGTGCCGATGTAGGCGATCATGTTTTCTTCCATACTGTTGGGATATTTTGTTTTCTATACAGCAAAGCTACAGAAAAAGATTGATATATCTCTTGCGTCTAGGTTAAGCTGTGGTGCTTTTCTAGGTAAGGGGTGCAGAGATCGTAGATGGCTATGCCAGTGGCGACGCTTACATTGAGCGAGTGCTTGGTGCCGTACTGAGGAATCTCGAGGCAGTAGTCGGCGTACTGGATCACCTCGTCAGAGACGCCGTGCACCTCATTGCCCACGATCAGCACGGCTCCACGGTCGTCTAGTGCTGGTTGACTGCCGAGGGTGATGCTCTGGTGGGTCTGCTCAAGGGCGAGGATGGTACGTCCCTCCTGTCGGTACTGCTCTAGCGCCTCGATGGCGGAGTCTAGGTGTCGCCAGGGGACCGCCTCCTCGGCTCCGATGGCAGTCTTGTGAAGGAGCGGGTGGGGCGGACAGCCTGTGATGCCAACGAGGAGGAGCTCTTCTAGGCGGAAGGCGTCTGCCGTGCGAAAGATGGAGCCGACATTGTGCATGCTGCGTACATTGTCGAGGAGTATGGTAAGAGGTACCTTGGAAGCGGTGTGGTACTCCTCGGTAGTGAGGCGCTGCATCTCTAGGATAGAGGTTTTCTCTATAGGCATAGCGGGGTGGGGACTTTTTTACTTGGTGTCTTTGTACCCTTTGGACTGGAGGAGCTTGATGAGCTTCTCCTTATTGTTTTGCTGGATCAATATCTCGCCATCACGTGTGGAACCACCGCAACCGAGCGACTGCTTGAGCTGGCGGGCGAGGTCTGCGAGGTCGCTGTCGGAGCCGACGAAGCCCCTGATGATGAGCGCTTCCTTGCCTGCACGTCCGGATCGTGAGTACTCGATGCGTAGTCGCTGCTGAGCGGCGGGCAGGGTCTCTACTTCGAGGCTCTCGGCTTGTGGCGTCCAGTCAGGATCGGTGCTGTAGACGATACCGCTCGTGGAGGGGGCGTTGCTCTTTTTCTTGCTCATAGCTGTGGGGTCAATAGTGAAATGAACTGCCTCCGACGAATTCACGAAGGAGGGAAGTCGAAGGCACCTCGTCAAAGGGGGCGGGGCGCACATGCTCTAGGAAGCGCAGCAGGCGGCGAGCCTCGCTGTACTCCTGAACACAGGCGGGAACTTGGTAGAGGATGCGCTCAGCGAGCGTCTTGAGAACGGCAACCTCGTACATGAGGGCACTGTTGAAGAGGACGTTGGCTCTCTGCTGGTAGGGGAAGATCCATCGCTCCTCACCAGCTCGCACGCTGGGCCAGCGACTGATGGTGTCGATGGCTGAGTAACCTCTATACTTGTGGTCTCGCACCATGCGCCTCAGGAGACGTATATCGGTGCTGGGGATACGGTTGTGCGCATCCAGTCCGATGGCGGTGAGAGCGCTGATATAGATATTGTAGGTCAGAGGCTGTAGATCCTCGGGGATAAGCCTTGGATTGAGCGCATGGATGCCCTCGATGAGGAGCAGGTCACCCTCACCGAGCTGTAGGAGTTCCTTCTGATAGACTCTAGCACCTTGGTTAAAGTCAAAGATTGGCATGTCAACCAGTTCGCCAGCCAAGAGGCGACGCAGATCACTCGCAAAGAGCTCTAGGTCTAGCGCCTCAATGTGCTCATAGTCGTACTCGCCCTTGTCGTCTAGTGGGGTGAACTCACGAGCGACGAAGTAGTTGTCGAGCGATATCTGATGGGGACGAAGGTAGTTCGCCATGAGCTGCAGACGAAGCCGCTTGGTAAAGGTGGTCTTACCCGACGAAGAAGGACCCGCCACGAGTACGATGCGTACGCCCTTTTCGTAGTCCTGGGCTATTTCAGTAGCTATGGCGGCTATCTCTTTCTCCTGTGCCGCCTCGGCGACCTGTACGATCTCGGAGAAGTGACCCGTGGCGATTGCTTTGTTTAGGCTACCCACATAGCTAACGTCAAGGAGCTTGAGCAGGCGAGACTGCTTGTCAAAGACTTCACGCATCGGCTGCTGTGGCTCGAAGGGGGCTAGCTCCGTAGGATTGACTATCGAGGGTACACGTATCAGTACGCCTCCGAGGTAGGGGACGAGGTCGTAGAGCTGGACTTGTCCTGTGGAGAGGAGTAGGGAGCCGTAGTAGTTGTCGGGATAGCCATCGAGATAGTGGTAAGTGACGTAGGGCTGTCCGCTGGAGGTGATGAGGTCTACCTTGTCCATCTCTCCCATGGCGGTAAAAATCTGCACTGCCTCCTCGGCAGGCACGGTGCGACGCTCGAAGGGCAGATCAGCCGCAATGAGATGGTCAATGCGTTGCTTGACGAGAGCCAGTTGTTCCTCCGTAATCCCCTTGTCGCCACACTTGACTACGCTAAAGTAGCCCCCCGAGAGGGAGTGGCGTACGCTCAGATGGTAGTGTGGTAGCTCGTCGTGAAGCGCCTTGGCAAAGAGGAGACAGAGAGAGCGCAGATAAGTGTGCCGACCACTCTCCGCGGTGAGGCCGACGAACTCGACCTGACAGGACTCGCGGAGCCTCCAGTCGAGTGCTACGGTAAGATTGTTGACGCGCGCATTGACAGGCTCGAAGCCAAGTGTCGTACGGTAGCTCTGTGCTATCTGATAGAGCGTGGCCCCTGGGGGGACGCTCAGGTATTCGTCGAGATTGGTGCAGTATATAGATAGATTTTCCATAAGAATGGGGAGATTTGATCCAAAGGGTTAGGCTAGGCAGTCTAAAATCGCTACCTTTGCGTTGCGAAGTTACGAAATAGCTATCACCAAGAGACTATCTTCGGTCGCACGAGATGGCTTAGTCGCATAGGAATGCGGTATGACTATGCGCCTTTAGTCTGAGCAATAGCTTGGGCGCAGGGAGCTTTCGCTCGATAATGATATACAAACAACGATATACTCATGACGTTTACTCTGTTTGACTTTATCTATCTGCTGGGATCGCTAGGACTCTTCCTCTTTGGTATGAAGATCATGAGCGAAGGCATCCAAAAGGCTGCGGGCGATAGGATGCGTCAGATCCTCTCAGCGATGACCTCTCGGCGAGTCTTAGGCCTCTTCACTGGTGTCCTGGTGACAGCCTTGGTACAGTCCTCTAGCGCTACGACACTGATGGTCGTTAGCTTTGTCAATGCGGGGCTTCTCCAGCTAGGACAGGCAATCTCGGTCATTATGGGTGCCAACATTGGTACGACCGTCACAGCGTGGGTCATCACGCTCTTTGGCTTTAAGATAGATATATCGACCTTTGCGATACCGCTCTTTGCCGTCTCCATACCGCTCATCTATATGAAGCGGGAGCAGCTCAACTCGCTCGGTGAGTTCCTCATCGGCTTCTCGCTACTTTTCCTCGGCTTGCAGTTTCTCAAAGACTCTATGCCCGATCTGCAGAGCCATCCCGAGGCGCTCGCCTTCCTGCAGGGCTACACCGATATGGGCTTTGGGTCTATATTGCTCTTCCTCTTGATTGGTACCATCATGACGCTACTGGTGCAGTCCTCCAGTGCCACGGTGGCGATCACACTCATTATGTGCTCCAAGGGCTGGATCCCCTTCGAGATCGCTACGGCGATGATCCTGGGCGAAAACATCGGTACTACCATCACGGCCAATTTGGCAGCCCTCGGAGCTAATGTCAATGCGAAGCGTGCTGCTCTCTCACACCTGCTCTTCAATGTCTTTGGCGTGCTACTCGTCTTGATCTTCTTCTACCCCTTTACCAATATGATCGCCAACTGGCTCGTCAATATGGGCGTAGGAGATCCACGTGAGCTATATGCCTACACCACTCAGCTCAGTCAGATTTACGACCCCGCCAGCATGAGCGCCATCGCCTCGGCAGAACCCCTAGCCGATCCCTCGCTAGCAGCAATACAGGCGCAGATCGTGAGCCTCGCCACAACGGTCTCGATCGGTCTGGCTCTATTCCACACCACCTTCAACTTGCTGAACGCCTTCGTGATGATTTGGTTCGTACCGGTCTACGTCAAGATCTGCAAGCGTGCCATCCCAATGAAGAAGTCTAAGAAGGGGACTACAGAGCAAACCCACCTACGCTACATCCGTGCTGGTATCCTACCGACTGGTGAGATCGGTCTACTACAGGTGCAGCAAGAATTGGCCGAGTACGCCAGCCGAGTCACGCATATGATGTCGTACTGTGAGGGTATGCTCAAGACGGATAACCCCGTCGAGCTTAAGAAGCTCTACAACAAGTGCGAGCAAGAGGAGGATATCTCCGATGCCGTCGAGGTCGAGATAGCGGACTACCTCAACAAGATCTCACACACTGAGCTGGGCAGGGAGTCGCAGAGTGACATCCTTGTCTACTACCGTGTGGCGACCGAGATAGAGAGCGTCGCCGATGCGGCTGTGGGTATAGCGCGTGAGATCAATCGCTACCACCAGCTCGGTAAGAGTTACACTGATATGGTACGAGACAATCTCCTTCAGATTCATGCCATCGCCACTGAGACAGCACTCAAGATGTCCGAGCTACTTCGTCGTGACAAGCTCTCGGAGAATGACGCTCGTGAGAGCTATACACTGGAGAAGCAGCTCAACGACCTGCGCACCTTGCTGAAAGCGCAAAACATGGACAACGTCCGTACGCAGAAGTACGACTACCCCGAGTCCGTAAGCTATATGGATCTCGTAGGCTACTACGAGCAGCTGGGTGACTACGTGCTCAACGTCGTCCAGGCCGCTACCAAGGGGTAAGAGAGACGACCAGAGGCTCTCCTTCGATAGGGCTACACAAAGGTTCGTCTCGACAAAGAACTCCTACTTCCTTATTGCTACTAGACACCCACGGAGAAAATCATAATTCTCTCCGTGGGCGTTTTTTTATACTCCAGTGAGGAACGAAAAAAACTTCGGACTTGTGATTTCATTCTTCCGAAGTTCCATTTCATTCTTCCGAGGGAATTTTCCGTTCTTCCGAAGAAATAGAGATTCTCCTCGGAGCTATTTGGAGAAAACCTCGGAGGATTTGGATTTATCACGAGGGACTCTGCTGGAGTCGCTGGTCGTGACGGCGCAAGAGGTAGAGGAGCCAGCCTCCGTAGACTACGTGGTAGAGGGCGATGACGAGGTAGTAGGTGGAGACGGTCTCGGCGAAGGGTGTGCGCAAGACGTAGATGAGGAGCACCAGGAGGGCAACCTGTAGAAGGAGATTGAGCAGTTGGATCCGCAGATGTGCTCTTTGTCGCCCGATGATGTCGGGGATGACGTTGATGATGGAGGTGAAGAAGAGAACGAGCAGGTAGACCAGCATGGCGCGTATGATCGCTGTGCAGGCGGCGTACTCGGGAGCTAAGAGCCAACTGACCAGATAGGGCATAGCCCACCAGAGGAGTAGGAGCGTGGGGAGGCCTACGAGGAGCGTCACCATGAGGAGCGGACGGACGAGCGGTCGCCAGGGAGCCTGCGCATGGTGTGCTACCGAGAGACGGTTGAAGTAGACCTGACTAACGCTGTCTGCGATAAGCTGTATGGGACGACGCGCCAGCATCGTTGCCATAGAGACCAGTCCTACCTCTACGGTGGTGTAGCCCAGCGGTAGGAACAGTATGAGCAGCGAACCGAGGAGGGTGGTGATGACTGCTTGTGGAAGACTAAAGAGCGGGAAAGATTTGTACTTTCGAGCTACAAGCCTTAGCTGAAGACGACTAGATGAAGTCTTCGCTTGCCTGCGAAGCTTGAGTGGTCGCAGTAGTGGAATGAGCGCAAGCAGCGTCGAGGCTATTTGGGCGCCCCACAAGCTCCAGACGGAGGGGGAGAAGAGTCCGAAGCCTACTTTGAGACCATTATTGCCTAGTCCCTGCACTGCCTTGCTAGTGGCGATGCGCTTGAAGTGTCCTAGGCTTAGCGCGTAATTGCTTAGCGTGGCGCATAGTCCCAAGGCGCAGACGACGGGCGGGATGAGCCAGAGCTTGCCCTGCAGAGAGGCGTAGCGGGTTGTTCCGATCCACGGATCAATGGCTGGGGCGAGGGCGAGTAAGAGGAGTGTCGCTAGAGCTGTGATCCAAAGGGTGAGCCGTAGCAAGTGGCCTCGCTCTAAGGGCTCTTGGCAGACGACGATAGCCTGCTCGTAGCGCCCTCCCACAGCGATGCTCAGTAGCGTGGCGATGGAGAGGATGAGTGCTAGGTCGCCTAGCGTATCTGGTGCGTATAGTCTGCTGATCCAGGGTAGGAGGAGCAGAGCTATCAGCTGTACCCCGACGCCGACAGAGAGGAGTAGACCGCTGTCGGCTAGTATGGAGCGTAGTGATCGGGGCACTTTCACGGCTTGACTAGATAGAGAGGAAGGCGAGGAGCAGATAGACGGCCGGCACAGCGAGGAGGAAGCTGTCGATGCGATCGAGGATGCCTCCGTGACCAGGGATGAGCTTGCCCGAGTCCTTGACGCCGGCCTGACGCTTGAGGCTACTCTCGAAGAGGTCGCCGATGGTGCCGAAGACCGCAACTACCGCAGCGATAAGTAAGATGTGTAGCCAGCTTAGCTTTGGGAAGAGGAGCAGGCGCAGGATGACCGCTGAGAGGAGGGCGAGGAGGAGTCCTCCGATGGAGCCTTCGACGGTCTTCTTGGGGGAGATGCTTGGAGCCAAAGGTGTTTTGCCCCATCGTGAGCCGACGAGGTAGGCGCCCGTGTCATTGACCCATATGAAGATGAAGATGGCGAGCAGGAGCAACCCGTTGTACTGCGTCATGGGGAAGGAGGGATTGATCGTAAGGGTTAGCCTGATTGCCAGCGCAAGGGGGACGGCTATGTAGAGCTGCCCGATGAGGCTGTTGCCGAGACTGGGGAGCATAGCCTGGTGCGGGAGGAATGTGGAGCGACAGACTACATAGAGGAGGTAGAGCAGGTAAGGGAGGAAGATAGCGAGTCCGTGACTGATCGCCATGCCATATTGTGCCGTGGCGTAGAGAAGCCAGACGGCAGCTGCGCAGTCGAGTACGATGCGGAAGATGTAGGGGCGGTTGACGCCGGTGAGTCGGTTGAACTCGATGATCCCTGCCACGGCAAAGAAGGAGAGCAATACCCATAATCCCCAAACCATGGAGAGGGCTAGGACTAGCACAATGAGTGCTACATATATAGTTCCCGAGGCAAGGCGGGTGGTGAAGTTCGACATGGTAGCGTTGTATTCAGTGATTGTCGTGAGTTGCGTAGGACTTAATAAGTTAGTCGGGCAGAAACGCTCAGTAGGTGAGTATCTCTGTCCGACTTTCTAGATAGAACTATTCGCTTTCTGCAGGCGCCTCCTCTTTTTTCTCATCTGAGGGAGCGGGCGTAGGGTGGTCATCCTCCTTTTTAATGTAAGGCGGGGGAGTGGCATTAGCGAGTCGCTTGGCGCGCGCTGCTTCGTTGAGCGCATCGAGCTCGTCCGAGCGGGAGATCCACTGGCGCTTGCCGAGGATCGTCTCCACATCTTCCGTGTAGATCACCTCGCGCTCTAGGAGTAGCTGCGCTAGCTGGTGATGCTGCTCGGCATACTGTGTCAGGATCTCCTTGGCACGGGCATACTGTGTGGCAATGAGCTTGGAAACCTCCTGATCGATGATGACCGCCGTCTCCTCACTGTACGGCTTTTGGAAGGTATAGCCGTCGCTCTGCGAGTCGGCGTAGTTGAGGTTGGGGAGCTTGTCACTCATACCGTAGTAGGTGATCATAGCGTAGGCGAGCTTGGTGACACGCTCTAGGTCGTTGGCGGCACCCGTCGAGATGCGATCGAGGAAAAGCTCCTCAGCCGCACGACCGCCCAGCAGCGAGCAGAGCTCGTCGAGGAGTACCTGCGTATGGGTGATCTGTCGCTCCTCAGGCATATACCAAGCAGCGCCAAGCGCCTTGCCACGAGGCACGATGGTGACCTTGACCAAAGGGTTGCCATACTCCGTCATCCAGCTGATGGTCGCATGACCCGCCTCGTGAATGGCGATGCTACGACGCTCATCCTCAGTGATAATCTTGTTCTTCTTCTCCAGACCGCCGATGATACGATCCACAGCATCCATGAAGTCTTGCTTTTCGATGGACTGCTTGTCGTGGCGGGCCGCTATGAGTGCGGCCTCGTTGCAGACGTTTGCTATGTCAGCTCCCGAGAAGCCTGGCGTCTGTCGCGATAGTTGATCCACATCTACATCGGGTCCCAGCTTGAGTCCCTTCATATGTACGAGGAAGATCTCCTTGCGGTCGTTCAGGTCGGGGAGGTCTACGTAAATTTGACGGTCGAAGCGGCCGGCACGTAGGAGCGCCTTGTCGAGGATGTCTACACGGTTCGTCGCTGCGAGGATGATGACGCCACTATTGCCGTCGAAGCCGTCCATCTCGGTGAGGAGCTGATTGAGCGTGTTCTCCCGCTCGTCATTACTGCTGAAGCCTGCGTTCTTGCTTCGTGCACGCCCCACGGCATCGATCTCGTCGATGAAGATGATACAGGGCGACTTCTCCTTAGCCTGCTTGAAGAGGTC
>CAMPUN010000001.1 GCA_946997275.1 uncultured Porphyromonas sp. | reverse complement strand
GCCAGTCTATCCCTCCAATGAAGATTACAGCATATATCAATTGCCGCCCAACGAAGCATAGCTACATACGCCTATATGGTATGTATACTGGAGCAAGGGACCGCTTTGCCGCAAACGACAAAGGCAAATATGCAGAGGGCGAAGGAAAGGTAACGCCTGTCACCTTATTGCATCTCAATGCGGGGCTTACGGTAGATAAGTTCACCTACACGTTGGGTATAGAAAACTTACTCAACACCACCTACTACACGGTCCAGTCTCAGCTAGTAGCAAGAGATAACGAGTACACTCATGGCAATGGTCGTGTGATCAATCTCTCCATGACTTATAGATTTTAATTACTCGGGAGGCCAACTGTCCTCCTTGTAGCAGTTAGCGGTGCGACCTCGGATATACAAAAAGTCTGAGGTCGCATCAATTGCTCCTTAGACTACAGTCTAGCATTAAATCACATAGAAGTCGCTCTCCAGGACAACACTTTGCTGTTCGAACCGTTATAGTAAGTATCAATAGGCAGTTTAGCCACAACGATACATTATATATGACACGAACACTTTACTACTGCATCATTATGGGAGTACTATCAATGCTAATAGGATCATGCCGTGTAGCAAGGGAGATCAAATCGGTAGATGCCGCCACCTTCAAAGCGGAAGTAAGTAGCGCCACCGTACAGCTGCTTGATGTACGCACAGCAGATGAATTTGCCAAAGGGCATCTCGAGAAGTCCATCAATATAGATGTGCACGAGTCACACTTCACCGAAATGGTCAAAGAGAGATTTGACAAAAGCCAGCCCATACACCTCTATTGTCGGTCGGGCAAGAGAAGCATGATGGCGGCTCAGGCACTGGCAAAGGAAGGCTACCAAATCGTCAATCTCAAAGATGGGATCCTCGGCTGGTTGGATGCTGGCTATCCTACATCTCAAGAGTAGCCCTGCTCTCTCCATTGTAATTGATCATTATAAAAGAGAGCGTACGAGCCTTGCTGAGACGCACCCTCCGCACACCGATCTAGTGCAAAGGGAAATATCCGTATCTTTGTAAGCGCACAGAAAAAAGAGTGTGCGGTATAGCTTTACAGAAGATTCCTCCCCCATGACTACAGATCAAGATACGACCACCGCTTTGCCCCACCTGAAGGTTATCTACACTGGCGGGACCATCGGCATGGTACAAGATATAGAGACGGGTGCGCTCAAGGCCTTTCAGTTTGACTACTTACGGGAGCATGTGCCTGAGCTGGATCAGCTCCACTGCACCTTCGACATAGAGCAGTGCGATCCGCCCATAGACTCTTCGGCTATCACGCCCGACCTGTGGGTTTGGCTGGGTGAGATGATACAGCGGGAGATGGAGGCATACGATGGCTTCGTCATCCTCCATGGCACCGACACGATGGCCTACACGGCCTCTGCGCTGAGCTTTATGCTACAGGGGCTTGACAAACCTGTCATCTTGACCGGTTCGCAGCTCCCCATAGGGCGACTGCGGACGGATGGTAAGGAGAACCTCATCACAGCCTTTGAGATAGCCTTGGCGAGACGTGCTGACGGCTCGCCGATGATCCCCGAGGTGGCCGTTTACTTTGAGGACTACCTCTACCGTGGCAACCGCACGCTCAAGTATAGTGCCGAGCACTTTGAAGCGTTTGCCTCGCCAAACTATCCGCACCTAGCCTTCGCTGGGATCGATATCAAGTATAGTCCGAGTGTCATAGGCTTTGAGGAGCCTGCCCTGTCGCAAGCGTGGCGACCAGCCTTCGATGGACATGTGGTCGTGCTCAAGCTATTTCCTGGTCTATCAGCCTCACTCCTAGATCATATCCTCCGCATGCCAGACCTTAGAGGGGTGGTGCTAGAAACCTTCGGCAGTGGCAATGCGCCAACGAGCGAAGCTTTTCTCTCTGCTATCAAAGGGGCTGTGGCTCGTGGCATCACGATCGTCAATGTGACGCAGTGCTACTCAGGATCGGTCGTCATGGGACGATATGAAACGGGCAATGTGCTCAGCCAGACGGGCGTCATAGGTGGTGGCGACATGACTACCGAGAGCGCCACGACGAAGCTCATGTACCTCCTAGCGCAGGATCTATCTCAAGAGGAGGTGGCGCGTCTGATGCAAGTCTCTCTGCGTGGCGAGCTGACGATATGATACGCTTCATGAGCCTGGCGAGTGGTAGCACGGGCAACTGCTACTATCTCGAGCATGACGGGCAGGGTCTCCTCATAGATGCGGGTATAGCACTCTATGATATCAAGGCTGGACTAGAGCAAGCATCGCTCTCGATAGAGCACGATGTGCAGGCGATCCTCCTGACGCACAATCATGCGGACCATGCGCGCACTGTGGGTAAGCTGGCCAATCGCTATCAGCTACCAGTCTATGCGACGCTGCCTGTACAGTGTGGACTGGATCATATGAGAGGTATGGAGCGCATCCAGCACGATAAGCGCTATGCGATCGAGCCTGAGGTGCCCTTTGAATTGATTGGACTGGTGGTGACCCCTTTCTCCGTACCACACGATAGTGCTGACAATGTGGGGTACCATATCTCTTCGGAGGAAGGCTTTTCCTTTACGCTAGCGACAGACATAGGTCACCTGACCCCTACGATAGAGCGCTACGCTAGTATGGCGCAACATCTAGTGCTGGAGTCGAACTACGACATCGAGATGCTACGGATCGGCAAGTACCCGCCTTTTCTCAAGAAGCGAATCAGTGGTCCGCTTGGGCATCTGAGCAATGCTGAGTCGGTGGAGTTCCTCTGTCGTATCTGGCGCCCCACGATGCGCAATGTCTTCCTCTGCCACCTGAGCAAGGAGAATAACCACCCGGAGCTGGTGCGCAAGACTTTTGACATACGTCTCTTCGCTGAGGGGATCCGTGTCGGCAAGGATGTCTACGTCACCCCCTTGCAGCGCAATCACTGTAGCCCCATGTATCTGCTAGAGACTTAAGTGTTTAGTCTAGAGGTCCTTTGACTGGACTTGTCGTGTCGCCTATATAATGCCACGGAGGAAATAGTAAATCTCTCCGTGGCTGTTTTTTTAGTCTCTACCGAGGAATGGGAAAACTCTTCGGACTTGTGATTTGATTTATGGGGGAGAAAACAAAAAGTACAGGGAAGATGAGAGGAGGAAGAGGCGGGATTGCTAGTGCTGGAGCGAGATGCGGGGAGAGATGAGAGTTTTTCGGAGACAAAACGAAAAGTACATTTTGTGCGAATTGAGGTGAATCGGAGGTGAATTATGAGGGGCGGCGGTTAGAAGATGGTAAATCGATAAATGAATTACGTGTGAAGAGGAGCGAATAAGGCTCCTCTTTTTGCGTGTGGTGGCGAGCTAGCGGGGTGTCGGCTATTCTTTTGCGGTGGCGTTTAGGAGCGGTAAATCGGGCGGTAAAATGGCGGTCAAAACGGGGTATTTACGGGGTTTTGAGGGGTGTTTTAACTAAACATAATGGAGCCGAAAAACGAGTTGGGGTTACAGTTGGGGTTACAGTTGGGGTTACAAATCACGCCCCTGAGACGGCTGAAGTAAGATGGCGCTCGCATCTCAGAATGACAAAATGTCATACTGAAGAGAAGTGAAGCTTGGCTGTCTAATTTTGATCTGATTTATGCCCTAGTAGCATTGATATATCTTGTTGCTGCCGGCTGACAGTGTTGACTAGCTCAGAGATCATCGTCTGCTGCTTGCTGATTGTGGTTTGCTGATTGCTGATTGTGGAGATTAGTTCTGAAATTGTTGTTTGATGTTGATTGGTCAAGGCAATCAGCTCAGGTAGGTCTGCGGTTGAGGTGGTTAGATCTCTACCTGCAAATGTATTGTTGTTCCCAGTCACGTGCTGGGTTACTTTGTTGATGCTTTCATCTAACAGCATTTTTCCTTCACCCGTCAGTAGCCAATCTGCAGACAGATTTTCGCAAATTGAGTAAATCAGATCAATATCGTAGGAGTCTCGACTCATCCACGAATTGATCGTCTGAGGTTTTATCCCTAGCATCCTTGCAAAGTCGGACTTGTTGCCATTGCTGTAATGGTCTATAAGAGCCTCTAAGCGCTCTCTCTTACTCATGTTTTTACTCATATCGGATATTTCGAGCACGCAAAACGCTTGTTTATTTATTCGATTTGCTTACCTTTGCACTGTAAGTACACAACAAAGGTAATGGAAAAATGGAATTCTTAATACCGCAACGAGACATAGAGCGCTATCAGCGCAACACCGCAATCTGTGAAGACTACAGCCGTATGGTGGTAGAGGAGGTACAGATTAGCGAGAATCAGAAGCACACTCGATTGGCTGCGAAATATGATATATCCGTGTCGATGGTTCGCAAGATTATCGATGGAGCTAATAACAGCACTACACTCTTGTATAATGTAGAACCGCTTAAACGGTAGGCTATACAGATATGCTCTCCTGCTCTGCGATCAACTATAACGACCTCGTCCCCTCCATAATGAGTTCTTCTTGTCTGAAGATACTCTGCTATAGAGGTAAGGTGCGTCGTGTGGTGATGGGCGGTAATGGTCGAGAGGCTATGTATGATGTGGAGAGCTTGCCTGTGCGGTATCGGCGTGAGGTGTATCGTCGCTATCCGGACTTGGCTGAGCGTCAGAGGAGTGAGGGACTTATGGATCTTATCGAGCCTAATGCGGCTGCGGAGCATTACTATGCGACTTATCTGCTGGGCGAGCCGACCACGGAGGAGGCTTCCGCAGGTGGCGCAAAGGAGGAGCGCAAGGGCGGTAGGCACTTGCCTGTGGCTAAGCAGCGTGAGTATGCGAACAACTGCGCTATCCTGGATGCTATCGATCGTCAGCTGGCGAAGTTGACGTGTGGCGAGGGGATGAAGAAGAGCAAGACGGAGTTTTGGGCGGAGATGGCTGAGTCGATACCTCGGATTAAGGAGCGGTATCCTAATAGCTTGCCCGAGAATGCTCGTAGCTTGCAGCGTAAGTACACGCTGTACAAGCGTGAGGGCTTTGGGTCAATGATCCACAAGCTGTACCGCAATCAGAATGCGGCTAAGGTGTTGACGGAGGAGCAGGATGCTGTGCTGCTGGTCTTGGTGACACAGTACAATAACCTAGAGGATACGCGTATCGCCTCTCTATATAATAGTATAGCAGCGAGTCAGTCGCCCTGCTGGAATACGATCACTGCCTCGACGGTGCGCAACTGGCGCAAGAGCCACCCGCAGGAGACGGCTTATGGGCGACTGGGTGCTACGAAGTTTAAGGCATCTAAGTCTATGCAGGTGCGTCGGTCTAAGCCTACGGCACCTTTCCTGCACTGGAGTCTGGATGGGTGGACTGCTGAGCTGCTCTATCAGAAGCGCACGGAGCGCAAGAGTGGCACGGTGGTGACTTATCACAATCGCCTGACGATGGTTGTGGTGCTAGACACGTCGTGCGACTATCCTATGGGGTATGCTATCGGCGACCACGAGACGCCCGAGCTGATCAAGGCGGCACTGCGCAATGCAGCGCTGCATAGTCGTGAGCTGACGGGTGAGATGCTACGGGCTTGCCAGATACAGAGTGACCGCTACGCGATTAAGAAGATGAGCGAGCTGTACAGCAAGGCTGGTCAGTGGGTCACTCCTGCGGCTGCTCGCAATGCTAAGGCTAAGCCTATCGAGCGGTACTTCGGCTACCTTAATAATACGTATTGCAAGATGCTGCACAACTGGGCTGGCTATGGTATCACGACTGATCCGGATAAGCAGCCTAATAGTGAGGCAAAAAATGCCTTGAGACATTGCTTCCCCGACGAAGCTGGCTGTCGCCAGCAGTTGATGGGGATTATAGAGGCGGAGCGTGCTCAGAAGCGCGGTGAGCTACTGGAGCTCTTGACTCGCCTCCCAGATAAGTACCGCCTGCCGATGACGCGTGCGGACTATCTGCTGGCTTATGGCGAGACGACGTCTCGGACTATCCAGCTGGAGGGTTGCGGTGTGCGTCCTCAGTTGCTGGGTGTGCGCCGTGCTTACGACACGTTTGACCCGACCTTTAGGGAGCATGCAGACGCAGACTGGAGTGTCTACTACGATCCTGACGACCTGAGCAATATCTTGGTGACTACGGAGGAGGACACGCGTCGCTACCTGTTGGAAGAGAAGTATGTGCAGCCTATGGCACTGGCTGAGCAGAGTGCAGCTGACCGTGAGGAGCTGGCTCGTGTGCAGGCTTACAACAAGGCTCAGCGTGAGTCTGTGGAGGAGCGTATCATGTCGGCTCATGAGCTGGTGCATGTGGCTCTGGAGGAGAATGAGGTGGGTAAGAATATCCTGAACCGTCTGATGCTCCTGGATAGTAAGGGTCAGCACAAGGATGAGCGCAGCTTGATCAATAGTCAGCTGGGCTCTGGCGAAGAGGCGGACTTTGAGGAGGTGGACTATGACCTTTTCTGGAAGTAGGAGATTAGAGGTTAGAGATTAGAAATTAGAGGTTAGACCTTGGACTATATACAAACACTTAAATAGATATGAGTATGAACGAAGATGAGAAGAGAGCTGTGGTGGAGCGCCTGGAGCGTTACGTACGGCTCAAAGGGAGTCAAAAGAAGGCATCGAACAGCCTGGATGGCGTGAGCTCTGCGACAATCAACAAGATGCTGCGCGGTACGTGGGACGATATAGCAGACCCCATGTGGCGCAACTTGGCTAATCAGCTTGGAGCCTCTACGGAGCGCACTTGGCAGATAGCGCCTACGAAGGCTTACCGCAAGATGGGCTTCCTCCTTGCGGAGGCACAGCGCAATAGCTTGACGCTGGGTATCGTGGGTAGCGCTGGCACGGGCAAGAGCGAGGCTGTGCGTCAGTATGCTGAGACGCATAGCAATGTGTACCACCTGGCTTGTGCTGAGTTTTGGCGCAAGAAGGTCTTTATCCAGCAGTTGGTGAAGAGCCTGGGCTGCGGTGCGCAGGGTGGTACGGTGGAGGAGCTGATGGATGTGGCTGTCTCTACGCTGAGCAAGCAGGATCACCCGCTGATCGTGCTGGACGAGGCTGACAAGCTGAGTGACCCGGTGCTGTACTTCTTCATTACGCTCTACAACTTGCTGGAGGGTCGGTGTGGTCTGGTGCTGCAGTCGACGAGCTACCTGGAGAAGCGTATCCAGCGTGGGCTGACGCTGGGTAAGCGTGGCTACGAGGAGATCTACAGCCGTCTGGGTCGTCACTTCATTCGCCTGGACTCTATCGATGATGAGGATGTGGCTCTGGTGTGCTCACGCAATGGTATCGAGAATGTCACTACGATCCGCCAGATCGCTAAGGAGAGCGACTATGACCTGCGCATGGTGCGTAGAGCGGTGTGGGCGACGCTGATGAGGAATGAGTAAGGTATCACTATTATAACTAGATAATGAATATGAAAGAGAACCCAATCATGGACAAGGTACAGCGGGACTTGATCCGCAAGTACCATGCGGTGGCAGCCTCAGCTGGTCTGAGCGAGTCTGAGCGACACGCTATCCTCTCTAGCTACGGCGTGGAGAGCAGTCGCGACTTGACGCAGCATCAGCTGATCGATGTGATCGCTACGATCTCGTCTAACCTGAATGCGCACCAAGACCGTCTGCGCAAGCGCTTGATAGCGTGCATCGGTCGCTACTTGCGCACGGCAGGCTACGAGGAGAATATTGAGACGATCAAGGCTACGGCTGTGCGTGCCTCTGGTTACGATAGCTTTAACAAGATACCGCCTGAGCGTATGCGGTCGCTGATCTTTGCGTTCAACCATAAAGTGCGCGACCTGGAGAGCGTGGCTGAGATCACGGAGGAGCTCCAGCAGAAGCGCAAGAAGAAGGACTACAGCGCTGACAAGGCTATACAGCAGCTCCTGAAGGGATTTAGAAAGTAGAGGTTAGAGTTATGATGATGGAACAAGTGAGTGATGCTCAGGCGCTGAGCGGGCTGTACCGCAAGGTGCTGTCGCTGGAGCGCGAGGCGAGTGAGCTCCGCTACAAGCTGGGCGAGCTGTCGAGCAGTTCGTCTCTCTCTAGCTGGGACTCTCTCCTGGTGTCGCATGCAGCACGTAATGCCCGCCTTGCCTCGGACAACCTCCGTGAGGTGTCTCGATGGCTACGGGAGTGCGAGGCTTTAGAGGTTAGAGATTAGACTTTAGACCTTAGACTTTAGCGGTCAATGACCGAACAATTAGCAATCAATTATCAACCAATTAGCGAATAAGAATATGGAAACAACAGAACAGATTAGCGCTGAGGAGCTACAGGCTTTCCGCGCTTACCAGGCGAAGCAGGAGGAGGCGCGTCAGCGCGAAGCCTTTCGCGAGCAGTATGTGGCGCTGGTGGACTCGGAGGTTGCCTCTGCCTACACGGCTCTGAGCCAGCTGTCGGAGGATATGGAGGTGGTCAAGCGGACCGTCTTTGAGAACTTCCAGGCTGTGATCGACATGAAGACGGAGCAGATGGGTCTGACGAAGGAAGGGGGGCAGTACAGCCACACCTTCACCAACTCGGACTCAACGATCCGCGTGACGCTGGGCAACTACACGATAGATACTTACCGCGACACTGTCGAGGAGGGTATCCGTATGGTGCGTGGCTACCTGGAGAGCTTGGCTAAGGATGACACCTCGTCGGCACTGGTGAGTGCCGTCCTGAAGCTGCTCTCGCGCAATCGTGCTGGGCAGATACAGGCTAGCCGTGTGCTACAGCTGCGCCGCCTGGCTGAGGAGAGCGGTAGCGACACCTTCCTGGAGGGTGTGCGCATCATCGAGCAATCGTACAATCCGCAGGTGTCCAAGAGCTACATCCGCCTCGATGTGAAGGCTGAGGACACGGGCGAGTGGCACGCCGTACCGCTAGCGATGAGCGGGGTGTAGAGATTAGAGATGAGAGGTTAGACTTTAGAGGTTAGAGATGAGATGACCATTTGCGTGAGGTCACGAATATGGTATCGCATTGAGACCTCTGGGGTCTAACCCTTAAGAACTTAGAATGTTTGACTTTAGACAGTATATAATATGTGTTACAACAAGCGTAAAGCAATGAGATCGTTTTATATCCTCATCGTGCTAGCCATCGTGCTGCTGGCCGAGAGTGTCCTAGCCACTAGCTATCTGTGTGATAGCACGTCGACCGTGGTGCCAGACTGGCTCCTGCTCCTCTTGGGGCTTAATACGTTCCTCCTAGCGGCTGCTGGCTTCCTCTTGGCAGGCTCGATACTGAGCGATGATTAAGTAGGCTAACGCCACTATACAATGAGAGCGGTCATCTACCAAGTGTGGGTGACCGCTCTCTGCATGGTGTGGAAGCTGTTAAGGGGAGCTTAACTAGTGCTTCTAAGGTCTAGCCTCTAGCCTCTTGTGCGTCTCTGGGGTGATGCCGACGAATTGGCGGCGAGGTATGACGATGCGGTACTGCTGCTTGCGTGAGAGCGCCATGGCGAGGTAGCGCGGCACGCCTGTCTTGTGGTGCAGGGCGAAGAAGTAGCGTCGCATCTTGTCAGTGACGGGTACGGTGACGACCCCGCCCTCGTTGTGTATCTGAGCATAAGTCATGGAGCTGGAGACGATGACGCGGTTGCCCTCGGTGCGGAAGGTGAGCGACCTGCGGAGGGCACCCGTGCGTAGCATGAGGCTGCCCCGCATATTGACCCATCGTGTGGGTGCCCAGGGTACACCGCCCCACGCCTTGGCGCGGAAGGCATCGTCAGTCTCCTGACGCATGATGATGGAGAGACGTCTGGCTAGTCGCTCCTCGATGGCTCGCTGGTCGATGTTCATAGAGGTTAGACTTTAGAGGCTAGAGATTAGAAGAGTAGCGTCTGGTCGTACTGGTGAGGCTTGGACTGAGCTCGTGTGACGTTCTCCTTGGCAGCTTTGAGGTCAACCGCCATATATCGGCGGAAGGTCTCGTAGCAGATGGGGTACTGTGGGTAGACCCATTTGCGCCACACCTCGGCTAGACAGCGGTCTAGTCGCTCGGGCTCGTAGTATTGCTTGGCTAGAGCCTGTACCAGCTGGATCTTGCGTAGTCGGTTTTCGTGCATGGGATTATTAGAGATTAGAGGTTAGAGGTTAGAGATTAGAAGTTAGAGGGAAAAGAGAGGTGAGTAGAGGTCTAATTTCTAACTTCTAATTGGTTAGAAGTTGAAGTCTCGCTTAGGACGGCTGCCCATGAGGAGGTGCGTGGTGATGTCTCCCTGTTCGTTGGTCTTGAGGGGCAGTCCCGGCAGTCTGATCTCTCCACGGGCTACCTGTGCGAGGTACTCGGTGTGGAGCTTGTAGCTCTCTACGACACGGCTATAGGCTATGTCTACGTTGTGCCGGCGCATGATGAGATAGAGGGCTATGTCCTTGGTCATCTCCTTAAGGTCGGCTAGTAGCGGACTGTCGGCGGGCATGTGGCTTATAGCCTCTATGTTGTAGCGACTGGCTAAGAAGCTCATGACGCGCGCCTCGGCAGCACGCAGGCAGGTGGCGGTGATGGCGGGCGTATTGTCCGTCATCTGGTCGAGTTTGTAGGAGTCGACCACGGAGTTCATCTCGGTAGGTGTAATCAGCATAGTGCAAAGATAGTTAGAGATTAGAGATTAGAGGTTAGAAGTTAGAGATTAGAGAGGTTAGAGGGGGATCGGAGGTCTAGTTTCTAAAGTCTAACCTCTAATCTCTAACCTCTCTTAAGTCCACGGATAAGGTGAGGAGCTGGCGGTCACGAGCCACGAGTCGGAGGAGGCACGGACGAAGCGGTAGGTGGTGTTGTTAGAGAGCCACTGACTATCTCTTGTTGAGGAGCGACCAGGCAGGCCGTAGAATGAGTGCCCGTTGGAGTAGAGGTAGGCACGCTTGCGGGTCTGTACGTAGATGGATCGACCGATCTCAGCTCGGAGCCCGCCGAAGGATATGGAATCGTCTGCAGTATCGCTGGTGAGGATCCAGTCACCGTACTGAGGAAACAGAGCAGCGCCTCGATCGCGGAGACTCCTGTTCGTGACAGGTGTGATCTTTGTCGTAGCCTCGAGCTGTGCGAGACGTGCTGAGAGGCTGTCTACTTGTCGCTTGAGAGCGTCGTGGTCTGAGCGTAGGGTGAGGCGTATCTGGGGATTCTCTTTAGGAGGCATACAAGACCCCAGTCCAGGGCTAATGTTCTTGTCGACGTTTGCACAGGTTCCGCTGTGCGAAGTGATATATCCCGTGGTGGATATGTTGTAGGAGCGACTACTGATTATTTGGTTGGAGATGTTTTGTAAGTACTCAAAGGCGGTGTCGATGTACTTATTGGTGGTAGATAGGTTTTTGGTCATCATAGATGTGACTTCGGTGGTGAGTCGCTGGGAGAATTGTGACGTGCCTAGGACCTCATCGGGTGTTGGCTTGTCGCCTTTTGGACCTCTGAGTGATTCCATACTGACGAGCGCACCGTCTGCTAGGAGGCGGTACTGGCTGTCTAGCGTTAGCTTTGGTGTGTCGCCTTTCGGTCCCTTCTCGCCTGTGGCGCCTGCCTCGCCACGGTCGCCTTTGAGTGACACGGCGCTGACGAGCGCGCCGTCAGCGAGGAGCTGATACTTATTGTTGAGCGTCATCACTGGCTTATCGCCTTTTGGACCTCTGAGTGATTCCATACTGACGAGCGCACCGTCAGCGAGGAGCTGATACTTATCGTTGAGCGTCATCACTGGCTTGTCGCCTTTCGGTCCCTTCTCGCCTGTGGCGCCTGCCTCGCCACGGTCGCCTTTGAGTGACACGGCGCTGACGAGCGCGCCGTCAGCGAGGAGCTGATACTTATTGTTGAGCGTCATCACTGGCTTATCGCCTTTTGGACCTCTGAGTGATTCCATACTGACGAGCGCACCGTCAGCGAGGAGCTGATACTTATCGTTGAGCGTCATCACTGGCTTGTCGCCTTTCGGTCCCTTCTCGCCTGTGGCTCCGGTCTCGCCTTGGTAACCTCTGTATCCTCGCTCTCCACGCTCGCCCTTGTCACCTTTGAGCGACACTGCACTGACGAGCGCACCGTCTGCTAGGAGGCGGTACTGGCTGTCTAGCGTTAGTTTTGGGGTGTCGCCTTTCGGCCCCTTTTCGCCTGTGGCACCTGCCTCGCCTTGCTCTCCCTTCTCGCCACGAGACTGGTGCTCGGTGGTGACGTAGGTCTTCTTAATAGCGTCCCAGATGCGCCAGTATCCGTCCTGGCTTACGGTGAGGGGGTGCTTGTTGAGCTCTTCTAGTGCGGTGGTGTTGGCAGCGATCTCTTTGGATAGTTCTTGCTTGACGATCTCGATGCCATCGATGCGTAGCTTGTCGAGGTAGTGGATGTCGAGGAGCTTCTCGCTCGCCTGGAGGATGTGCGTGGGTATGTCTCCACTAGCTATGACGCGCTGTAGCCACGCTTTGTCTTGCGCCTCGTCGGTGAGGGCGAGCAGTATGTCGGTGTCACGCGCCTGTAGTGTGACGGTCTGATAGATAGCGGGTAGGTGGTTGGTCTCGAGTGTGAGCAGATAGCCCTCTTCGCTGATGCGTGCGCTATCGATGGGCTTGCCGTCGAGTAGCCAGGTGGGGCGGAAGCCACGTCCCTTGAGCAGGTCGGTGAGCTCGGTGCCGTCTCTCTTGTCAAAGATGTGTGCGTAGCAGGTGATCTGGCTATTGTCCTCGGTGATGGAGGTGCCTCTGGGGGTCTCTAGTCGCAGACGGTAAAGCGACTCGTCCATCTGGTCTAGGAGGTGAGCGAGGTAGTCGTCTGAGTTGTATTGCGATGCGGCGGAAGGCTTGTAGACGCGCTGGGGGCGGAGGTAAAGCATAGAGGTTAGAGGTTAGAGATTAGAGGTTAGAAGTTAGAGCGTCGGCTATCTATAGATTGGCGAACGGCTATCTATAGATTCCCTGTCGGCTATCTATAGATTGCGTAATGGCTAACTAGTGAAGCGTGTTTCTTCGGTTTGGCTGGTGGGTACTTCGATGAGGGTGAGCTCTTCGGAGGATCCTTCGCCTGGGTGGTAGAGGGAGCCCATGGCGTAGTAAGTTCGGCCGGGTCGTCCCTTGACGCTGTATTGCTGTAGGTCTATGCCGTGGGGGCGTGCTTGGCTCCGCACGGTGGCTGTGAGGGTGTCGTAAGGGCGTGCGTAGGCGCGCATGTATTGCTCGGCAAAGTACTCGACGAGTGTGCGCCCTCCTTGTAGGGTGGGTAGCCAGTCGCCCTGCTCGTTGAGGAACTTGTAGCGTAGCCCGAAGGGTTGGACTAGACTAGCCTCGCTGGTGGCGTATGTGAGCTGTTCCTCCAGTCTGCGGAGGTATGTGGTGGCTCGGTCTGCTGTGAGCCACTCGGTATAGGGGTGCTCTTTATCCTCTTTTGACTGATACTTTACCGTGACCTTACCGAGGTCGATGCGGTCGGGGTAGAAGCGTGAGTATTCAGAATCCTCTACAATATGCCAGAAGTCGCTCGAGATGCGCAGGAGGAGGTAGTTGGGGGTTGGGGTACGCCTATTACCACTCTGCGCACTCTTATCATTGAGGAACTCCATAAGGTGACGCATGGGAGGCAAGAAGGAGAAGTGGAAGTCTGCGAAATCGCCTGGCACGAAGAGGTCTGAGGCGGGGACTTTGCTGTAGTTGCGGTGAGCTTTTAGTTCGTCAGCAAGTTTGTCGTCTGGGACATTAAGCAAGAACCCACTACGCGTCCATCCAGCAGTGCTCTGCTCTTTAGGTCGCATTCCAAAAGAAAAAGCGACCTTCAAGCCTCCCAGCTTGTAGTACTTCCAGATCTGCTCCGACTCTTCAGGAGGGAAGTCCTTAAAAAGGTCTTTTATCATGCAGCTATAGACATATCCTATAGTCGCCTGATAGCAGACCTCGCACTGCCCTGTGGCGGTGTCATTGTAGCAGAGATAAGCATCGAGGCAGAGCTGTATGTCGCCTGTTTTGGGGGGCTCCTTGCCCTCTGCCATGGTAGCCCGCATCGGCACGTTCACCTCGATGGGAGCCTTCCAAAAGGGAGCCTCGATGAATGTGCCTAGAAGTACGCCTTGCTGATCTGTGTTTTGACTCGTATTGGATAGCTTGAGGGTGACACCACTCTGCTGCTCATCGGCAGATGGTGCTTGAGCTGTGGTGGCAGGTGTCACAGCTATCTGGTGGATGCCAGGTGGGTAAGCCTTACCCTTAGCTTCATAGACGTACTCCATGAGCTGACGCGTGGGGACTGGGTCTTGCGGAGTCCTATAGGGTGCTAGCGTTGGGGTCTCCTCATTGGGCAGTGTGAGGTGTAGCTGGCCGATGCCTCGGTCGCTCTGCAGCTGAGGGGTGGCGTAGATGGGTGTTTCCAGACTGCCTAGCTTGTAGGGCGTGCTATTGGCTGGGAAGTAGAGCGCTGGGGCAACGACAAAGAGCCCGCCCGAGGAGCGCACATTGAGACAGAGGTCGTGCAGGAGGGTCTCCAGCACCTCGCCCTCCTTGAGGGGCTTGTCGCTACTGTCGTAAGCTAGCGGGTCGATGTAGATAGGCTCTGTAGCGACCGACTGACGAAAGAGCGAGTTGCGCTGATAGCCCCGTGGGTAAGCCCCCTTGAGCAGGTAGTTGATGAAGTCTCGTACGGAGATGACACCCGCTTGATTGACTGGGATCTCCTCGGCTATGAGGTCACGGTCGTAGAGAGACTGCAGACCACAGGTGGCGGTGAGACGCACCTCGTAGGGTGGTTCGGCAAAGTCCTCCTCATATAGCCCCGTCTCGATGCGCCCGAGGAAGATCGTCTTGTCGTCTAGCTGGAGGCGGGCTGTCCACTCGTGCGTGTCTCGTGCTATATGCTCGAACTGGAAGTTTGCCTCGCTCTGCAGATAGAGGACTAGTCTCGTGGGCAGTATCGGGGTCATGATCGTGTCTTGTGGCTCGCGCTCTATGGTGAAGCCCTCGCCGTAGAAGGTAAGCTCACGCATCGGGTGACTCGTGGAGGCGTCGTCACGCTCTAGTGTGACGGTGTAGCTGTGCTGCGGGTCGCAGCTCGGTATGATGCCGTGGTAGCGTCGGTACATTTAGAGATTAGAGGTTAGAAGTTAGAGATTAGAGGGCGGTAAATGCGGGTCAGAAATTGGTAAAGTTATTGAGTATGAGCGGTTAGAGTAGTTAGTGACGAGTAGTTAGTAATGAGTAATTGGGGGATTTTGGGGAGGTTTGGAGGGTTGAGGATATAAGAAAGGCTATTTACAGGCGATTTAAGCGCCTTTATTTGTTGCGATGAGCGATTTATGCTCGCTAGGATTATCTGCGAAATTTACCAACTTTCCGTGCGAATTTACCAAGGTCTAGCCTTTGAGGGTATCCCCCGAAAGGAGCTGGCAGGGAAAATGGGTGCAAATAGTAAACATGATATTGTATCTTTGGGTGCTAATGCTATGTACTATGCCTTTAATCTTCTTCCCTGACTCTTTCGGCCAAGTGTCGCAGTCTGCGGTGCTTTGCATATTTGACGACATAACCCAGTTGCTCTGCCAAGGCATCCCGCCACGGCACGAGACAAGCGACACTCTCTATATAGTCCGACAAACTCAAGGAGACTACCCGATGATCTCTTGTGTCCAAAACGGGGTGTATGTAATCTGTCTTGATACCTACGACAACTATTGGAGTCAGTATGCCTATCAGTATGCTCATGAGTATTGTCACTACCTAATAAGAGGCGAAATGAGCGGTAAGCTTCAAGGTCTCTTGTGGTTGGAGGAGTCCATATGCGAACTTGCTTCTTTGTGCGGGCTTGCTCATCTCTCTCGTATATGGAGACAAAGGGGGAATGCCTACTGGCAAGCCTTCGAGGAGTATCTGACGGATCTCCTAACTCGAGGAGAATGTCCCGAAGTGTCTCTTGCGGGATACATAGATGCCCATCTGCACCTATTGGGTGGAAGTGTCTACCGCAGAGACTTATACCATAATATCGCCTTAGCTCTGTATCCGACTTTTCGGGAAGAGCCGAGTCTGTGGAGTCTATTGCCATATATGGGTAATATGGTAGACTACGCAACTCTTCAGGAGTGGCTGACTGGGCTACAAAGTCGTATACCAGAGGAGCTCCATCAGCAGTATTGTATTCTTCGGGGTGTACTGATGTAGACTGCTTTGATGCCCATAAGGTATCAGCTGGGATGCCTGCTGCTCCTGCTGGGCAATACTGGTGAGTGGTGGATTTAGCACTAGTGGTAATCGTTGTCTGCATAGGTGGTGTCGTTCTTAGTCTGTTCATGCCGTGTTTTGCTCTGTTAGTAAGTTGGTTATTTGCTTGTTTAAAATATAGTTACTATCTTTGCTGGCAAGAACGGTGAGATTGCTCGAGAGAGTAATCGCGCCATGCTTCCGCCAGTAAGTGCAAACTTGCTGGCGGTCGTACTTTTATATTGGGATATCTCCTGTTATCACAGCGTCTCTAGAGATTAAAACATCAGTCTCGTAATTGTGTACTATGCGGATGCTTTCTAGAGTTTGATATGCTTTGAATCGATTCTTTATAGCGTCTTTCAAGTCTCCCTTGTTATAATCTCCATTGATAAGAAAGACTACATTGTTTGCTTGCTTCGCCGCTTTTCGGAGGTTTCTGTCAAAGGAGTTGAATGTGTTTTTCTCAATGTGCTTGTACTCTTCAAAGCGTTTGAGTGTATCATTGTATGAGTCCGCTGAATGGTTATCTCCCGTCTTCTTCTCGACATCTGATAAAACATAGATCTCATAACCATGGGTGTTTGCTAAATACTTTGCTGTATTTATGTTCTTATCTCGTTCGTTTTTATTGATCTGGGGTGCTTCTACTACCCTGCCTTTCTCTGTTGGGATCTCTATGTTCCCTTCATTATGCTTTATATTGTAGATGATGTCGCACTCGAGGTTGTCACCTAGGGAGGTGGCGAGGTGGGGGTTGAGGCAGTGCTTGTAGCCACGCTTGCCGTAGTAGGGGTGGTGCGGAGGAAAGATGACGCCCTCTTTGCCAGGGTTGTACCGGAAGATGCTGGCTTTGCTGCCCTGCGTCATATCGTCGAAGGCGTCCTGCGCCCGCTGACTATTGGACAGGGGGAAGTCCTCTTTAAGCACCGGTATGACGTGACAGCGACAGTTCCACCCGTTGGGCGGGAAAGCGGTGTCCCAGAAGGGGTCGCTCATGGGCAGCGTCACCCCCTCGAGGGCAGCATGCTCGGGGCGCACCTTATCGTCTAGAGCGGTGCGGTACTGCAGGTTGGTCATCTCCTCGTCTTGCTGGTACTCAGCCCAGTGGCTCGCCATCTGCGCGGAGCTGACAGCGAAGTTGTACTCAGCGTGGAGCCAGTTGCGATTGTACTTATCTCGTATGGCCGAGACATCTTGCCAGAACTGATTGAAGCTCTTGACACGTCCCTGGCTGTCTCGTAGTAGCTCGGAAGCCTCTTTGAGCTGGTGATAGGTTTTGAAGCCCGAGAAGATGAAGATGTCCTGCTCTAGGCTCTGCCTCATCTCGGCAGGGATCTCGTACTGTATGGATTTGTCGTCGAGTGCCTGGAGGTAGACCCCAGCGGTCTCACTGATGAGCCGTCTGATGGGTCGCTCGCGGAGCATCTCGGGGGTCATCTCGCCAGCACGCAGTACGACCTTGTAGCCTCTCTTGATGGCTGACTCGGGGATCTCGGGGTGCTCGGAGGAGTCAGCGTGTAGACAGTGGCAGGAGCCTTGGTAAAGCTGGGAGAGTAGCGCATCGAGCCTGCGGTACCTACTCTCCCTTACCCGAAAAAAGGGTCTTCCGCATTGGCTGTTAGCTCTTGGTGGTTGGCTGTTTGCTGGCGCATGGCTAACTGCCCGCCAAAGGGTAGCTGGCTCTTGGCGTCGGTGATCTCCACGCCGAAGGTGTTGCGTATCCACTCCTCGTCCACGTTGTAGTATGGGAGGAGGGAGACGGTGCGTGTCCAGAGAGCCTCCTTGTCCTCCTCTTGTGGATAGGAAAAGCGCAAGCCCTCGGAGATGAAGCCTTGGCGAGCGAGGGCGGGCAAGACGGTGCCAGTCATAATGCGCTCCAGCATACGTCTATCCGCACTACACTTAGCCTCTAGAAGGTCTAAGCTGCTCTCCTCCTTGGAGCGGTTGCCGTACTGGGTGTCCTGTCCGAGCGTGGCGCCGCATATCTTGAGCGATACATCCTCCTTGGCAGCGTAGATGAGCTTCTGAAAGATATTGCCGTTGTCCGAGACGCCCGCAGCAAAGGAGAGGTCTTCGTCCTTGTCCACGATAGCCCAGTTGGCACTACCCATGCGCTGCATCATGTCGGCAGCACGCTGCATAGCCTCGCTGTCGTCCGTGTTGATCTTAAGAACACGAGGCGGTATGCCGTAAATCTCACAAAATTCGCTCCACGACGCCATTGCGTACCGCTTGTAGATGGTCGCAGGCGCGCAATCGAAGAGTATGCCCAGGTCGTTGGGGTCGCCCATCTCTATGAGCGTCTTGCCGTAGCCTGGGTCGCTACGGTAGTCATAGCCCTTGCTGTCAGATAGGTCGAAGAGTATCCACCCCAGCTTGGGGACAACGTGCCGACGAGGTAGTAAGTTGGCGGTAAAAAGCCCCTCAGGAGCTGGTAAGATCTCCACCAGCGAGTGACCGAAGAAGGGCGTCTCTAGAGCAATCTGCATCAGCATGCTAAAGGCACTCGACTGGCTCAGGAGAGCTGTTGTCTCCTCGTCTGTAGAGCCGTCAGCCTTGAGGATGGTGTAGGGCTTGGCGAGAGATCGGTCGCGTCTGAGCTCCATCTGACTGGAGAGGTGGGTGTCGTAGAGTAGATCGTTGACAAGGTCATCGAGTAGGTCACGCTTGGGTAGGTCGACGCGTGTGGCGACCTGCTTAGCACGGCGCCAGTGCTGCATATCACGAGCGGTCTGCGATGCCTGCTTTTCTGTGATGCGCTGTATGAGGGAGGAGTTCATAGAGGTTAGAGGCTAGAAATTAGAGGTTAGGGAGAAGGAGAGGTTGTACTGTCGGAGCGAGTCACGTAGCTGCGCCTCTGAGCGTGACTCTAGGGTCATGCGAGGGTTGAGGCTTAGGAGTAGCGTGATGATGCGCTCGGATAGTGCTAGCGCATTGTCGTAAGCTGCGAGATGCTCTTGCGGTGCAGTGGCTGTGGCAAAGCGTGCGTCATCGATGAGGAGGCGCACGGTGAAGGTGAGCTGGTATCTGTCTAAGTCTTTGTCGCTAGAGGTGCGCTCCTCACGTATGTCTGAGAGGAGTATAGCGGGGGTGATGATAGGCGGGTGTGGTGTCTCCTCAGAGAGGTAGCTGTCATCTACCTGGCCGAAGTCCATGGAGAGGTATCGTATCTCGTCTATGGCGGCGAGATCGGCAAAGAGCTGGGTGCGGAGGGCTTTATTCCAAATCATAGGTGTTAGCTGAGCTTAGTTGTTTTGAGTTCTTTATTGAGGATTCCGATGAGCTCCCGTCCGCGGATCTTGAAGGAAACCTCGGAGGAGCCTTGTATCTGCTTGTCAGTGCCTAGTAGAGCGGGCAGGCGGTCTAGCGGAGCGATCACTTCGGGGTTGTTGCTGGCGCCTGCATACTCACCAACGAGAGCGTATGTGGGGCCTGAGATGACACCGCCCTGGGCAAAGGCTGTCGCCTTTGGCGTGCTAGCGATAGCCGCTAAGATGGAGGCTATGCTGGCGACCGCCATGATCGGGCCGACGATAGGCACGGACGATTGCGAGGCTGCTGCGCCAGACGTGGCGGTCGCTACGTTGGCATTGAAGAGGGTTAGTAGCTGGGGCAGAGCCTGGCTAATCGCTGATACGACGCTAGCACCCCACTGCAACCACGAGCCCGCTGCGCCCCCTACGATGTTGCCTATGGAGGACATCGTCGAGGCGATACCGCCTAGTCCAGACTGGATTCCCCCGACGAAGTTCTTCCACTTCTCGCCCTCTTCCTTGAGGTGGTCGAGGGTGATCTTGTTGATCTTCTTCTGTAGGTTATCTAGCTCTTTATCCATTCCTTTGGAGCTTAGAGGAGAGGCTATGATGCGTCCGCCACGAATCTCCTTGCCCGACTCCTCTGCCTCTTTGAGCTTAGATGCTTGGTACTGCGGTAAGGTTGTGATGCCCGTAGCCTTGATCTTGGTCGGTGTCTCTGCCGCCTTCTTGACCAATGACTGGAAGACGGTTAGCTTCTTCTGCAGGGCATCTATCTCCTTCTGCAGGGCAACAGCATCGGCGAAGGAAGCCCGCTGCATGCGTTCCTGCAGGCGGGAGATGTTGTTTTGGATGCCCTCGATGGTGGTGAGGTTGTAGATCTTCTTTTTCTCGGCAGAGCCTGAGCCTGAACCCGAGCCACTAGACCCCTTGGGGATCGTTGGGGTGTCGGGGATCGTTGGAGTAGTGGCAGCAGGAGCCTTTGGGGTGGTGCCTTTGAGCGCCTCCCGCTTGTTGATCAGCTTGCTGATCTCGCCATTTAGCTTTAGGTACTCGGCTGATAGCTGGCCTGCAGCACCCTGCTCAGCGATGATAGCGTTTTTCCGAGCTTCGAGTGCATTGATCTGTTGATTGATAGCGGTGATGTCTATCATCTTCTGCGCCGTCTCGGAGGGTTGTGCTGGAGGCTCTGCAGCCTTGTCTCGCAGACCGAGGAATTCGGCCAGCTTACGGCAGGCCTTGTCGATAGGTGCTAGGAGCTTGTCAAACCACTTGATCAAGTCCATGATGCCATCAGCCACAGCGCCGATGACCGTGCAGACGATCTCTAGCTGCTTGGCAAACCAACCAAAGACAACCTTGAGGACACCTCCGACTAGCTTGCCAATAAGGTCAAAGGCGGGCTTGAGACGCTCGTAGAGCATACTCCAGAGCGCTCGTAGCTTGCCCCACGTCTCTTGCACCGAATTGCGAAAGCCCTCGAAGTGATTGTACGCATAGACCACGGCAGCCACGAGCGCAGCAATGGCAGCAACGACAGCGCCGATAGGATTGGCCATGAGCGCAGCGTTAAGACCCTTCTGGGAAACCGTGGCGATAACTGTCTTAATAGAGAAGCCCTGGAGCATCTTGCTAGCTGCGGAGATGATCGGGATAAGCCCCGCAAACTTGCTCACCTGCTCGCCTATGATGCCTGCCATCGGGAGGAGCGACCCCGAGAGACTGGTCATCGAGATGAGTATGTCGTCAATCTTGGCACGCGACACCTCCATCTTGTGAGACCAGGTATCGTTGCGGATCTCCGCCTGCTCCATGGCCGAGTTGGTGCCGGTGACCGCTGCGGTCATCTCCTCGACAGCGTCAGCGTTGGAGAGCAGGAACTGCGCTGCCACCATGTTTTCCCGCCCGAAAGCCTTAGCGAGGAAGGT